>JBFOLQ010000256.1:0-3514 GCA_040830145.1 Flavobacteriaceae bacterium
CCAAGAACGTAGTAGTGGAACCCTTTACCACCATTCACAACAATGTTACGATTGGGGAGGGAACTTGGATTGGATCCAACGTGACCATTATGGAAGGGGCGCGGATTGGAAAAAACTGCAACATATTTCCGGGAGCGGTCATTTCGGCACCACCACAGGACCTCAAGTATGAGGGGGAAGAGACCACCGTGGAGATAGGGGACAATACCACCATTCGGGAATGTGCCACCATCCATAAGGGCACATCGGATCGCAATAAGACGGTCATAGGCAACAATTGCTTGATCATGGCCTATTGCCACGTGGCCCATGATTGTATGGTGGGGGACAATTGCATATTTTCAAACAATTCCACCCTGGCAGGCCATGTGACCATTGGCGATAATGTCATTTTAGCGGGCTTGGTGGCCGTACACCAGTTTGTGACTGTGGGAGCCCACGCCTTTGTAACAGGGGGGTCTTTGGTCCGCAAGGATGTACCGCCCTATGTGAAGGCTGCACGTGAGCCACTTTCCTATGTGGGAATCAATTCCGTGGGCTTGCGGAGAAGGGGATTTGAATCGGAAAAAATACGGGAGATACAGCACATCTATCGCATCCTGTACCAAAAGAATTACAATAACACCCAAGCGGTCCACATTCTGGAGGCCGAGATGGAAGCCACCCCTGAAAGGGATGAGATCTTACAGTTCATCCGCGATTCGCAACGGGGTATCATGAAAGGATATTTTAGTACTAATTGATCAACTATGGCCAATACGTCCGATATTAGAAAGGGGTTGTGCATACGCCACAACAATGATATTTTTAAGATAGTCGAGTTTTTGCATGTAAAACCGGGAAAGGGCCCAGCCTTTGTGCGTACCAAATTGAAGAGCGTTACCTCTGGGAAGGTGCTTGACAATACATTTTCTGCCGGTCATAAGATAGAAACCGTACGGGTAGAGACCCGAGCCTACCAATATTTATATTCAGAAGGGGACACCTATCATTTTATGGATACGAGTGATTACAATCAGATCACCCTCCAGAAAAGTGCCTTGGATGCCCCGGGGCTGTTAAAGGAAGGGGAAGTGGTCACCATTATGTTCAATACCGAGGACAGTATGCCCCTTTCCGTGGAAATGCCCGCAAGTGTGGTCTTGGAAATCACCTATACCGAGCCTGGGGTCAAGGGCAATACCGCCACCAATGCCACCAAACCTGCAAAGGTGGAGACCGGAGCTGAGATCAATGTGCCCCTTTTCATTAACGAAGGGGACAAGATTAAGGTGGATACCGAGAAAGGCACCTATATGGAAAGGGTAAAGGAATAAAGGAAGTGGTATTCCCCAAAAAACTGACTTTAAAGGAAGTAGCTACCTTATTGAAGGTGGAGTATATAGGTAATGACCATTTTCCGGTACGGGGCATGAACGAGATACACGTAGTGCAGGAAGGGGAGATTGTCTTTGTGGATCATCCCAAGTACTATGATAAAGCCCTAACGTCTGCAGCCTCTGTCATTTTAATCAATAAAAAGGTCGATTGCCCAGAGGGGAAGGCCCTTTTGATTTCTGACGATCCCTTTCGCGATTTTAACAAACTTACCCAACACTTCAGTCCGTTTCAAAGGGCCCATGCCACCATTGCCAAGACGGCCGAAGTAGGGGAGGGTACCATTATACAGCCCAATGCATTCATTGGCAACAACGTTACCATTGGGAAACACTGTGTCATCCATGCCAATGTCTCCATTTATGACAATACGGTGATTGGGGACAATGTGATCATCCACTCGGGCAGTGTCTTGGGGGCTGATGCCTTTTATTATAAAAATCGACCTGAAGGATTTGATAAATTACTATCCGGTGGTAGGGTAGTGATAGAGGACAAGGTAGAGATTGGAGCCTTGTGCACCATTGATAAGGGGGTGACCGGCGATACCATTATAGGAGAGGATACCAAGCTGGACAACCAGGTGCATGTGGGCCATGATTCATGGATAGGCAAAAAGTGCCTGATCGCCTCGCAAACGGGAATCGCGGGATGTGTGGTCATAGAGGATGAAGTAACCCTTTGGGGGCAAGTGGGTGTCAACAGTGCCGTTACCATAGGCAAAAAGGCGGTGATTATGGGGCAAACGGGCGTTACCAAATCAGTTGAGGGGGGAAGGACATACTTTGGAACCCCCGCCGAAGAGTCCAGAAAAAAATTAAAGGAATTGGCCTATACCAAGAAAATACCAGAAATTTTAAAGCGGTTGGATGGTGAATAATGGGGCGAGGGCCTTTATTATTCCTTTTCAATCCCATATTTTTGTGGCGTCATAAAAAATAACCCAAGAAAAATCAGTCCATGAGTGTTCTAGTCAACAAGGATTCAAAGATAATTGTACAAGGATTTACGGGCAGTGAAGGAACCTTCCATGCCGAGCAAATGATTGAATACGGTACCAATATCGTAGGCGGTGTCACTCCTGGTAAGGGAGGACAAGAGCACTTGGGCAAGCCCGTTTTCAATACAGTGGCCGAGGCAGTGGAAAAGGTGGGGGCCGATACCTCCATTTTGTTTGTGCCACCTGCCTTTGCGGCCGATGCCATTATGGAGGCGGCCGATGCCGGCATTAAGGTAATCATTACCATCACGGAGGGAATCCCTGTGGCAGACATGGTAAAGGCATCCAGTTATGTAAAAAGTAGGAACTGCCGTTTGGTAGGTCCCAATTGCCCAGGCGTCATTACTCCTGGGGAGGCCAAGGTGGGCATTATGCCCGGATTTGTCTTCAAGAAAGGAAATGGGGGCGTTGTCTCAAAGGCCGGTACCCTCACCTATGAGGCTGCCGATCAAGTAGTGCGCCAAGGCTTGGGCATTACCACGGCCATAGGTATTGGAGGGGATCCCATCATTGGTACCACCACCAAGGAGGCTGTGGAATTATTGATAAACGATTCTGAGACCGAATGTGTGGTCATGATCGGGGAAATTGGTGGACAGCTGGAAGCCGATGCCGCCAAATGGTATAAGGAAAGTGGCAGCACCAAACCCATTGTGGGCTTTATCGCAGGGGAAACCGCCCCAGCCGGTAGAACCATGGGGCATGCCGGTGCCATTGTTGGGGGCAGTGATGATACGGCACAGGCCAAAAAACAAATTATGAGGGATTGTGGCATTCATGTGGTGGATTCACCAGCTGAAATTGGCTTGAAGGTGAAGGAAGTGTTAAATTAATTGTACAACCCCCCTCGGATGGGTATCTTACAGGCCACCAATGACACATTGGTGGCTTTTTTTATGGACCTTATATAGGTTCTGTGTCCTGTCGTTTTAGAGCGAAAGGGGCATGTATCAATCAAAAACCAATTATATGAGAAAGCATGTATTCATTGCCGGGGCAACTGTGCTCGCCCTGTTTGCCTGTAAGCAACAAAGTGGGGACAAGGAATTTGTGGTCGGGACCAAGACCGATTCCAATGGGTTTACCTACGAGACCATTTCAAATGACCCCACGGGACTACGTCTGTACACCTTGGAA
>JBFOLQ010000257.1:0-4499 GCA_040830145.1 Flavobacteriaceae bacterium
CCAGCAAGATGAAACCTTTTTTTTCTTGGAAGGAACATTTATGGCAGAAATTGGCGGAAGGATGTATGAACTGAAACCCGGTGATGTCGCTTTTGTCCCCAAAGGAACCGTTCACGCCTTTAAAAATGTGGGGGCCAAACCAGGCAGATTGCGGTATGTATTTTCACCGGCAAATACCATTGAGGATATGTTTAGGGAATTTTACCAAGCTCTGGGAACAGGAAAACTGAGCATGGAAAAAATGGCCGAAATATCATTAAAACACGGTCAGGAATTCGTGGGTCCCCCACTTTGATCGCAAAATGAAAAGCCAATAGGGAACAATATGCCTATTCCCATGGTCATTGGGCGTAGCTACCTACAATCAACTTTTTGTTCCCTCAAAATCAATTTGAAACCATACCATGGAATTGTTAAAAAACCTTTTTCGCCCCTCAGAAAAGTACAAAGGGATTTGGCCCATAAAAGTATATGTGCTGAAGCTCTTTTTCCTTCTGATGTTCCTATTTGCTGCCAGGGATGCCTGGACGGAATTGCTCACCCATGAAGGTGCATGGAATACCGAGATTGCCATCGCTTGGTGTGCCATAGCGGCCTACACTACCCTATCGGGCTTGGGAGTTATCCATACCCTGAAAATGTTACCGATAATGCTTTTTATGTTTCTGTATAAAGGACTATGGTTGTATTTTGTTGCGTATCCCCTATGGAAAAGGGGAGAACTGGCAGGGAGTGAAGCGGCCGAATGGTCACAAATTTTTATGTTGATCATTATTCCCATTATCTTCACCCCGTGGAGGTATGTCTTTAGAACCTATGTCTTGGGAAAAGAATGAACCCCAAAAGATAATGGGACAACCTCCAGTAGAAAAATTGCTTTTAGAGACCTCTCGGGAAGTATGGCACGCATGCACTATACCTTCAAAAAATACAGTATCACTTTTTGTACCATCAAAACAAGACCGTAGCATTGAAAATCCACACAATACATAAATACATCACAATGGGCCTTCTTTGGTGTGTCCCTTTACTTGGTGTACCACAAGAGGGCCAGCCCGTTTCCCAGCATGAAATCCCCTTTACATTGACCGGCCATAACAACATCGCGGTGGATATGGTCTTAAATAAAGTGGACACCCTTACCCTGATGTTCCATACAGCTGCGGATGCCATAAGTATCATAGATACCGTGGCCAATACCCTAAAATCCATTCATTGGAACAATCTCAATGAAGTTGAAAGTTGGGGTGGAAAGGAAAATGCCCGGAGCAGCACCGGTAATAGTGTACAGATAGAAAATATGGAATGGGACCGGCTCACTATTTGGGATTGCAAACACTCTGGACCTAGGACCGAGGGAAAATTTGGATTACATCTGTTTCAAGGAAAAACGGTGGAGATAGATTATGACCGAAAAAGAATTGTATTGCGGGATTCACTTCCACCCAATATGGAGAACTACCGTCAATTTGAACTCACCCACAACAACGGACTCATGTTCATACAAGGGATAAGCATCATTGGGGAACATAGTTTTCCAAACCGCTATTTACTTCATTCCGGCTATGCAGGGACCCTTTTATATGACGATGCCTTTGTGGCGGCCAACCAATTGGGAAGCCGTTTGCAGGTGGTGGATGAAAAAGCCCTGAAGGATTCCTACGGAAATGTCATCCATGTAAAAAAAGCAACATTGCCCATCTTTACACTGGGGAATGTAGTGTTAAAGGATGTCCCGGTCGGTTTTTTTGAGGGAGCCATTGGAAAGCAACGTATGAGCGTCATGGGAGGTGACGTTTTAAAAAGATTCAACATTGTCATGGACTCCCAAAGAAAGTACGTCTATCTAAAACCAAATTCATTGATGCCATTGCCATATTCCCTTAAATAGGCCTTACCCTATTTCAAAACAACCCTATAGGTAAAGACAGTTCCCTCGCCTTGCCCTCTATTGATCCGGTACGGATAAAACGTATTTACTACATCCCGCTAGGAATACGACATAGGGAACCGGAAGTGCCCATGAAGCCCCATAGTGCCTTAATTTTTATATATTTCCTTGAAATCAAGGGGTTTCTACTAAAATTGAGACCCACACGAATACCTTAACCCACATGTGGCAGTCCATTCCCGAGAAATTATCAAAAGACACCGTCAGGTATACCATTTCCGATGGTTCAAACTTCCTGACCTTTTCAGATTGGTTAGACCTTATCAGTACGTCCAATGCCTTTATTGAATTCTATACGGACATCTTGGTTTCCAGTGCATTTGAAGCATTCTTTTGGGAGGTGCGACCAGTGAACGACGCTTCGCTACACCAAAAATTCCAATTTGTGCTGGTCAATGGGAAATCCTTGGCCCAAATTCAAGCTGACCCTAGTTCATTTAAACAACAGTTTCGGGAAGGGGAATCTGTGGTGAGCTTTCCGAACCTGGGAGGCGATGCCCTCTTACTAGTACCCACGCCCATAGATGAAACTACCGACTACGCCCATATGGCAAAATTCGTGAGAAATGCACCCATACATCAAATAAGAACATTTTGGAAGACCGTGGGAAAACGGTATAGGGCTTCCATCGGAACAAAATATACATGGCTTAGTACTGCAGGGATGGGGGTCTCTTGGCTGCATGTCCGCATTGATGAAGGTCCCAAATACTATAGGCATTCTGACTATAGATAACCGCAAACCCGAGGCGAAACGTTCCTGATGATACATTTCCCCTGATTGGTTATCTTTAAGGGACAGGATAGATCATGACGGTACAAAAACATATGGTAAAACTCATTGTGGGGATACTCTTGATCGTGACCCAATCCTGTGTTTCCCAGAATAGGTCCGTCCCACCAGGGATTGACCTTACAGCGTCCAAGCCCAAGTTTGGGAAAGCCTTGAAAGGTGCTCAGGCCAACATTTATTGGTTGGGAGAACAGCATGGGACACGGGATAATTATAAGGTCGCCCTTGCGTATTTTGAATACCTGTTAAACGAGGTTGGAATCGACTATCTGATCATTGAAAACTCGTATCTGACCGAGGTACTGCTAAATACCTATTTACAGACGGGCGATGAAGCATATTTGGTTCGTGCCATTACAAATTATAGTGGCACCTTTTACGCCAACCAAGAACTGAAATGCTATTTGGAAAGTATAGATCAATTGTGGCAACAACGCCCCGCTGATAAAAAATTCCGTTTTGTTGCCATCGATATTGAGCAGACCTATCGTCCTTCCGAGACCTATATCCACGATTTTCTAAAAAGACAAGGGCTACGTGAGGTGTTCAAACGAACCATTGACTTTGACAGTGAAAAGGACAACCACTCCAGAAGAAAATACTATGCCCTTTTACAGAGCTTTCTAAAGGAACGAAACCTAGATAACGACACCATTCCCTATATGGTTAAAAACATGCAACATGTACTCACTGCATACATACATGGGGAAACGTGGGACAAGGTCAGGGATAGTTTGATCTATGAAAATTTCAAGCGTAGGGATAAAGAGCTCCATTTTAAACGCAACACCGGTTTTGCATTTTGGGGAACGGATCACTGCTATCAAGCAGCCAATAAAAAAGGCGTGAAATGGATTGCCTCCTTGATTGGGCAACACCATCCCGAACTGAAACAGAACAGTACCGTTATTTTGTATGAGGACTGTGCCTTTATGTCCCATAAAGGCAAGTTTCCCAAACTGAGCAGATTCCTGTTCAAAAAGATAGACGACAATTTTATACGCCATACCTTTCAAAATGAGCCCTTCCAAAAATTGCAGGACAAAAGGTTGCTAAAAAAAAATAAGGTCAGTACTATCACGATGTGGCCCGTGAAGGACCTACCTCCCGACTGGGACTTCGTGACCAAAAAAATGGATGGCAAAAGGACCCGCGACTATATGGACAATGTGGTACTTATGGTCAATTCAGGACACTGTACCCCTTTTTACGCACACTGACACGGGGAGCGGGCATTATGTTGGACCTCCCCTCCCCTACTATGGGAACATCCAATGTGGCCAAAGGGGCCTGTTAAGGTTAAGCCAATCCCAGTGGCGATTGCCCTGATTTTCCTATATTCCCATAAAATCAAAGGGATGTGCTTTGCACGTTTACCAACACAGAACACGCCATCCATTCATCAACCCCAAAAATAGTACGACGGAAATGAAAAGAAGGTTTTTGTTAAGTTTTATGGGGCTTAGTCCCTTGGCATTGATTGCTTCCAAAGTCCCAAGCACGGACAACACATTTGTAGACATCTTGATCAAAAGGTGGAAAAAATCAAAAGACTATACCCTGGCCGTTTTTGATGCCATGCCAGAGGACTCCTTGGAATATAGTCCTACCGGGGAACAGATGAGTTTTGCACAACACTTTATGCATCTGGGCTTTACCAATAATATGTTCATAGGAATAGCAACCGATGCAAAAACCTATCCCGATTTTAATGCCCTTATGGGTGCCGACTTCTTCGTGGAACGCCCAGATTCC
>JBFOLQ010000258.1:0-6608 GCA_040830145.1 Flavobacteriaceae bacterium
ATTGACCTTGGACGATTTGGGGAGTCATTTCAAGAAGTATTTTTTAAAACGCAAGGATATCATGAAGAGTAAGTCATATAAGCTTAAGCTGTTTGATGCCCAAATGGCAGGAAAGGTCATTGTGGGACTTGAGGATATTGGGATATCCAATGTGGATTTGGGGAAAATGGAATATTCCAAGATAGAGGAACTGCGATTGGCACTGAAATCAATGGCTGTGGCCAAGGCTAAAAGACAGGCGGAGTACTTGATGGAGCCGTTACAACAGAACGTTGGTGGGGCACTTCATATTTCGGATCGTTTCTTCCATACACCGGTGTACCAAACCCGAAACATGGCCATGGCAGAAATGGCGATGGCCAAAAGTGCTGATTACGCTCCAATAGACATTGATTTTGGCCCCATCAAAGTGGAGAGTGAGGTGGCGGTCAAGTTCAAGATAGAGTAAGGTATCGTTGGTCATTCCTTGATTTGTTTCTTCCATGAAGTGTATTCTTAACATAGGGTTCCTTTTGTTGGCCATCCTTCCTGTACTGGCTCAGACCCGTGAAATGGAGGATAGGATGTTCCAGGTCAAGGGAAGCGTTTTGATCAAAGAAAATAACGCCCCAATTTCTGGAGTGGAGGTTAGTAGTGGTTCTGGGCAGTATACTAGGACCAACGCCCTAGGGGAATTTAAGATTCAGGTGAGGGCAGGGGAGGAACTCGTCATTCGGGGGACTGATTTTGAGACTGTTCGGCGTATCATAAATAGTGATGAGGATATCAAGGTAATGGTGGAGGGTGCCGACGCCCAAAAATCTTCCACCACCAAGGGCAGAACAAGCGCTAAAATGTCTTCCCTACATAAGGTATATCTGGATTCCGCTCGTTATTTTAAGAAAAACGATATAGAAAGGAGCGTTGATTTTATCACACGCTCCATAGCTGAATTGGGCCCCAATCCCAATAACCATGATTTGGCCGTTTCCTTGGCCACTCTAGGGGAGGTGTACCAATACTACCAACAATACGATTTGGCCATTGAGAGTTATTCCGATGCGATGGAGGCGCGTAAGATTACGACAACGGCATTGGCCTTGGCACGGGTGTACGTGTTGAACAAGAACTATGAAAAGGCCATAGAGGTGTTGACCCCAATGCTGAACAAAAATCTACGGGTCCCTTACCAAAGGGTGGAGCTCTACGAGATTTTGGGGGATGCCCACTTGGGACAGGGCAATGGCAGTGGGGCCATAAGTTATTTTCAGGAAGGCCTGCAGATTGCCAAAAAGAATCAGATTGCCCCAAAGGTGACCGATTTGAATTCGAAGATAGGGGATGCCTATGCACAAGGGGACCGTTTGCAGGAGGCGGAGGCGTTTTATGGTAATTCCCTGCGATTATCAGATAATTTGGCCCCCCAACGATCTATACGGGAAAAGGAGAAGGTGGCTGACTATTATAACCGCAAGAACAAGTACGATGAGGAAATACAAATGCGCAAGCAGACCCTGAATGAATTGATTGATCTTGGTGCCCCGGTAGCCACCTTGGAAGAGGGCCTTGCCTTGCGACCAGATTCCATTACTTCCCAACGTATTAATTACAAAATTGCCAATGCCTACATCGCCCAAAGGAACTTTGATGAGGCCATTCCCTATTTGCAACGTAGCATTGTGGAAGCCGATGTCGGGGATGATTTGGTAGTGCAAAAGGACGCTACAAGAAAACTTTCTGAGGTATATCGTAGTAAGGGGGATTACACCAAGGCGCTGGAAACCTATCAAAAATATGTGGCCGTGGTAGATACCCTGTATGTTAGGAAAGAACAGGAAATTTCCAGGGCGGCACGGATGAATAGGGATATTGCCCTACGTCAGAGCCGTATTTCGGGTTTGGAACAGGAGCGCGAACTATCACAGAGCAGATATGATCTGGCACTGACACAGCGGCAACTGATGGAAGAGAGCAACAAGCGTCAAAAATGGATAATCTATTCCCTGGTCCTAGGGCTTCTATTGACAGCCTTGGCTACCTTTTTTCTGTATCGAAGTGCCCGACAACAAAAACTGGCCAACAACCTCTTGGCACTGAAGTCCCTTCGATCACAGATGAATCCCCATTTTATTTTCAATGCCCTTAATTCGGTGAACAACTTTATATCAAAGAATGATGAGCGGAGTGCGAATAGGTATTTAAGTGATTTTTCAACGCTTATGCGGGCGGTACTCGAAAATTCAGAGGAAGACTTTATCACCCTTTCCAAGGAAATGGAATTATTGAAACTGTACCTTAAACTGGAACACTCCAGATTTCCCGAAAAGTTCGATTATACGGTTACGGTGGATGACAGAATTGATTTGGATGTCTTTCAAATTCCACCAATGCTATTGCAGCCGTATATTGAGAATGCCATTTGGCACGGACTTCGCTATAAGGAAAAGAAGGGAAACCTAGATGTGGAGCTTTCCCATTTGGATGATGGAAGCCTTTCCATTTCCATAATTGATGATGGGATTGGGAGGAAACGGTCGGCCCAATTGAAGACCCGAAACCAACAACGACAAAAATCAAAGGGGATGGGCAATGTTAAAAAACGCATCGCCATCCTGAACACCATGTACAAGGACAGGGTCGATGTACTCGTTTCGGATTTAAAGGAGGATGGAACGGGGACCAAGGTGGTACTTACCCTTAAAAAGGAAGTATAGGATATACGGGGGATTCGACCGGGGATGTTGTACGGGGCATTTCACCTTGGGGTATCCAGTGCCCAAAGGGAAAACGTGTCTGTTGAAAATGGCATGGTATTTTTAATCTAAAACCAAAGATGTGGAGTTAACGGCAATCATTGTGGAAGACGAGGCCAATAGTAGGGAGATCCTATCCAATTACCTTAAAAAATATTGTCCTTCGGTAACATTATTGGGTGAGGCAGCCAATATTAAGGATGGGCTTGAATTGATTGGTGCACAAGCACCCCATCTTGTTTTTTTGGATGTTGAAATGCCTTTTGGCAACGCCTTTGATCTCTTGGAACAAATTCCACATCGTACTTTTGAGACCGTTTTTGTGACGGCCTACGAGCAGTATGCGAAGGATGCCCTTAACCATCACGCGGCCTATTACCTCATGAAACCCATCAATATTGATGAATTGATCAAGGCTGTGGCCCATGTTACAGAGATAAAACAACGGGAAGAAAAGTTGGACAATGCGGTTCTGACCCCCAATTCAAAAAATGTGATGGGCAAGATTACCCTGCCTCAACAAGATGGCTTTGAGATACTCAATGTGACCGATATCCTCTATTGTAAAGCGGATGACAACTACACTGAAATATTTTTGGGGAACGGGCGTAAGATATTGGTGAGCAAGACCCTCAAGTACTTTGAGAGGGCCTTGGCCAATTTTTCCTTTGCAAGAATCCATAAATCGTATCTCGTCAATGTCAATGAGGTGGTCAGGTACCACAGTGGCAAAGGGGGCAGTGTTGTGGTTTACAATGGAAAGGAATTGTTGGTATCCGCTTCAAAGAAGAAGGATTTTTTAGCGTACTTTGAATAATAAGGGAATACGTGGGCCATCTGTAAAGTGGCCCTGGAACTCTGGCGTCTTTTAGGAAAAGGATGGGAATTAAATACAATAGATAATGGTGATAAGATCGGTCAATGGAAAATCGCCCCAAATGGGGGAGGATTGTTTTGTGGCAGAGAATGCAACCTTGGTAGGTGATGTGGTCATGGGGGACCAATGCAGTATATGGTTCAATGCCGTCTTAAGGGGTGATGTACACTACATAAAAATGGGGGATAAGGTAAATGTACAGGATGGGGCCGTCATCCACTGTACCTATCAAAAATCACCCACCAATATTGGCAATAATGTCTCTATTGGCCATAATGCCATTGTACATGGATGTACCATAAAGGACAATGTGCTGATAGGGATGGGTGCCATCGTTATGGATGATTGTATTGTGGAAAGCAATAGTATCATTGCCGCGGGTGCTGTGGTCACCAAAGGGACCGTCGTCCCTTCAGGAACAGTCTTTGCGGGGATGCCCGCCAAAAAACTCAAGGATATCAACGAAGCATTGAGCAAGGGGGAAGTAGACCGGATTGCCAACAATTATGTCAAATATAGTAGTTGGTTCAAGGAAGGGTAAAATAAACCTCTTGTGCCTTGGTATATGAACCCATGCCCCAGAAATAAATTCTCTTTATTTTTGCTGCTCAAACCTATTGTGATATGAATGCATATATTTTTCCAGGACAAGGCGCCCAATTTTCAGGAATGGGACAAGATTTGTTTGATGGGTCCCCCTTGGCGAGGGAGCTTTTTCAAACAGCAAATGAAATCTTGGGTTTTCAGATAACCGATGTGATGTTCCATGGTACCGCTGAGGATTTAAAACAGACCAAGGTGACCCAGCCTGCCATTTTTTTGCATTCGGTCATAATGGGAAAGGTCATGGGGGACTCCTTTAGGCCAGATATGGTGGCAGGGCATTCCTTAGGTGAGTTTTCCGCTTTGGTGGCCAATGGCACCCTGACCTTTGATGATGCCCTTCAGTTGGTGTCCAAGCGGGCCATGGCCATGCAGAAAGCGTGTGAAATACAGGAAAGTACCATGGCGGCCGTCCTGGGATTGGCAGATGAGGTGGTGGAAAAAAAATGTGAAGAAACCAGTGGAATTGTGGTGGCCGCCAATTACAATTGCCCAGGGCAATTGGTCATATCCGGAGAGGTGGAAGCAATTGGCCAAGCCTGTGAAAAAATGAAGGAATCCGGAGCTAGGCGTGCTCTTGTCCTACCTGTGGGAGGTGCCTTTCATTCCCCTTTGATGGAGCCGGCCCGTGAAGAATTGGCCCATGCCATTGGCAACACCCGATTTTCCCCTCCCCAATGCCCCATTTATCAAAATGTCAGTACCACGGCGGTTACAGATCCAGATGAAATCCAAGAGAATTTGATATCCCAATTGACTGCGCCGGTAAAATGGACACAAAGTGTACGGAATATGGTAAAGGATGGAGCCTCTAAATTCATTGAAGTAGGACCCGGGAGGGTGCTTCAGGGCTTGGTAAAAAAAATAGACGGTTCGGTAGAGACCGAGGCTGCGGAAGTCATTTGACCTTCCTTTTATGTATTTCACCCAAAAATGTGATTTTTAACCCCGTATTTGAGGGTTCCAGGGCTATTTTTTAGTATTATTGAGCCCCAATTTCTTAAAGTAGGCCTATCTACGCTATGCTGTGAATTGAATTGTTGCGGTTCAAAGAGCAGGCTATGAAAAAGAAAAGAAACACTACCTTGTCCCAGATGTTTGGGATTGCTTTTTTAAGAAGTTGGTTTTTTCCATTTTTTTTAATGTCCATAGGGACGGTTGCGTGGTCGCAGACGGCCACCATCACAGCGACGGATGCCACTGCGTCGGAGACGGCGACGGATGAAGGTTCGTTCACAGTGACCTTGTCCCCTGCACCTGTTGGGGCAGTGACCGTTGATTATACCATTTCGGGAAGGGCAACCAATGGAGTGGATTATGGAACCATTACAACATCAGTGACCATTCCGGCATTGGGGACGTCAGCGACCATTGATATCCAAAACATTGTTGATGATGGCCTTGTGGAAGATACAGAAGACGTGATCATCACCTTGGATGCGGGAACGGGATATACGGTGGGTGCCAACGATTCGGCCACCGTTAACATCGCGGACAATGATACTGCCGTGATATCCTTGGATACGGCAAGCATCCATTTTAGACCAACGGCTGAGGAAGAGAATGAGGTGACGGGCCAATATAGACTTGCTTCCACCGAGGCAAATAATACTGGACAGGATATAGTGGTTACATATACCATGTCAGGAACGGCAACACAGGTAACTGATTATGATTTGACTGGAGGGGCATTGGTGACCGATCCAAACGGAAATATTTTTTTTGGGGATGGGGATAAGTTCAGAAATGTAAATGTAAAACCTGTGGACGATACTCTGGTAGAGGGAGATGAGACTGTTATTATCACTCTGACCGGGACCAATCACACTTCCTTTACAATTGATGCCACCAATAATTCGGCGACCGTCACTATTGAGGATAATGATACACGTACTTTGAGTGTTGACAGTCCAACTGCCGTTGCGGAAGGTGATACGGGCACGGCCAGTATTGACTTTACGGTAAGTCTTTCCCAATCAGAGCCGTCCAATGCGGTGACGGTGGACTATGCCATCAGCGGGGGCAATGAGGATAGTGATACGGGCACCTTGACCTTCCCGGCGGGGACCACGACGCTGACGCAGACCGTGGAGGTGACCACCGATGGGGACACGGTGATCGAGGCCAATGAGGCGGTCAGTGTCACCTTGAGCAATGCCAGTGCCAATGCGTCCATTGGTACGGCTACGGGGAACAGTAGTTTTACCGATGACGACGCGGCCAACATCACCATTGACAGTCCAACTGCCGTTGCGGAAGGTAATACGGGCACGGCCAGTATTGACTTTACGGTGAGCATTTCCCAATCAGATCCGTCCAATGCGGTGACGGTGGACTATGCCATCAGCGGGGGCAATGAGGATAGTGATACGGGCACCTTGACCTTCCCGGCGGGG
>JBFOLQ010000259.1:0-2592 GCA_040830145.1 Flavobacteriaceae bacterium
CATAGATATCGGCTTTCTAAGGGTTTTAAACAAGTTGTTAACATTGTTATAAACAAAAAAGACCGCTGCTATCTTGCAGCGGTCCTTCATTGAAAGTGGTATGAAGCCTGGTCAATCCTCCAAAAAGGCCTTAAAATCCTTTAGACCCAACTGGTCAAGCCCCTTGTATTTCTTCTTAAGTTTTTCAAAACTGGTCTTGGCACTTTTGAATCGACCTTCTATAGCACTCAGATTGGCCAATTCAGAGGCTGACGGTTTGTCGTAGCTTGAGGCCACCTTACTGAACAGATCAGCCATTTTCTCCCGCAATTGTGGTTCTGCGGAACCGACGTAATTATCCCCGGTCGTGATAACCAAGGTTTCCTTTAGGGCATTCAACTTTTCGGCTGTCTTTTTGTTCTGCCCCGTTTTGCCGGAGGCCTCCACCATCGCATCCAGTTCGTAAACCAAATAGGCCAACTCCTGACTCATGTCATAGAGTTTATCGGTAGTGCCATTTTTTAGTTCACGATCTTTTTCACTGAGGGATATTCTGGGGTCATACACCAATTCAAAAGGTTGCTCATAGGTTTCCTTTCCCTTTGTGATGACGGCCTTATACGTTCCAGCAGGTACTTTGGGCGCCGTAAAACCTCCGAATGTAAAGGTTTTGCCCTTGGCTACTTTGGGCTGTTTCTTGGTATAGGTCCATTTTACGATGTTGATGCCCTTTGATTTGCCCGGGGATAGTTCCACAATTTTATTGCCTTCCATATCCTGGATTTCCATGGTCATTTTTCCAAAAGTGTGCCTTCTGCCCAAATAATATTTTATCTGGGCATTTTTGGTCTTATTGGATCCCACAAATTGCGTTTCACCGCCAAAATTGCCTGAGAATGAACTCTCTTCACTTATAACGGTAGGCTTCGACTCAAAAAAGTGGAGCTTTTTCTTTAGAACGTCTGGAGTCAACTCCCGAAGGGGGGAAATATCATCAATGATGATCACACCCCGCCCGTGGGTTCCCATAACCAAATCATTGGTGTTTTTTTGGAGATCAATAAAATGTACGGCCACCGCAGGCATGTTGTTGGTAAACTTACTCCAACTGCTGCCTCCATCCATGGTAACATAAAGCCCAAACTCCGTTCCTAGGAACAGTAAATCCGGGTTGACATAATCTTCCTGGATATTACGGGCAAATCCATGAATGTTGTCTGTGATGATATTTTTCCATGTTCTCCCAAAATCCGTGGTTTTGTACGCATAAGGTTTCATGTCGTTCTGGGTATGTCCATCAAATACCGCATACGCTGTTCCCTTTTCAAATACACTGGCCTCAATATGGTAACACCATGTGTTTTTCGGTAATCCAGAAATATTGGCCACTGTATTGGTCCAGGTTTTCCCACCATCTTGGGTCACTTGTACATTACCATCATCCGTACCTACCCAGATGACATTTTCATCCAATGGTGATTCCGCAATGGTAAAAATGGTAGTGTGGTTTTCAGCGCCCGAATTGTCCATTGACAATCCTCCGGAATCTTCCTGGGTCTGTTTGGCCGGATCGTTCGTGGTAAGGTCAGGGGAAATAATTTTCCACGTATCCCCCATATCTTCCGATCTATGGACAAATTGGCTTCCCATATAGAAACGGTCTGGTTGGTGAGGGCTCACCGCCATGGGGGCGTTCCAATTAAAGCGTAATTTTACTTCCTCATCCTCGGGTAAGGGTTGAATGGTCTTAACAAGTTTTCGGTCCACATCATACCGCCATACGTTTTCAGCTCCCTGCATTTCAGAATAGATAATATTCTTGGTAGGATGTTTCAAGACCCTGAACCCATCACCATATCCCACGGAGTTCCAATCACGGGCTTCAACCCCACCAGGGGAGGAGGAAGGTCCGTACCATGAACCATTGTCCTGTAGTCCCCCATATACATTATAGGGAGTGGCATCATCAACGCTGATATGATAAAATTGGGATAAGGGCAGGTTTTCCACAATTTCCATGGTGGTTCCCCCGTCCAGCGTACGGTAAACCCCACCATCGGTTCCCACATAAATGATGTTGGAGTCCACAATACTGAATTCCATATCATGGATATCACTATGCATATTGCCCAAATCCTTGAAGGTTTTACCACCGTCCCTGGAAATGGACCCCGATAGACCTCCCTTTATGACCACATCCTCATTTCTGGGGTCTACTACAATTCTTGAGAAATAGAAGGGCCTCACGGTAATGCCAAAGTCATTATTGAGTTGTTTCCAGCTGGCTCCGGCATCATCACTTCTATACAGTCCCTTGCGCTCGTTCTTTTCAGCTTCTATGACCGTATATAGCACACTGGGGTTACTGGGCGCCACGGCAATGGCCAATCGGCCTAGTTTTCCAGCTGGAAATCCATTGTGGATCTTGTTCCAGGTGGCCCCACCATCAGTTGATTTGTACAAGGCGCTATTGTCACCCCCCGAATCAAAGCTCCAGCCCGCACGACTACCCTCCTACATGCAGGCATCTTGTCTATTGGGTTTTATGGGATCCATGGCCATATCGTCTCACCCGGCATCGGATTTAACGCAAAAATTCTTTCTCCACGTGGC
>JBFOLQ010000260.1:0-10579 GCA_040830145.1 Flavobacteriaceae bacterium
AATTGATTTTGTTTCAAGCGGAACGCACCCCGAAACGAATGGAAGTAAACTGACTGATGTAATCATCAAAGAGGTAGGAGGTTCTGAAAATAAACGCTACACCTTAATTTATGAAACCACGGACCGCTTATGGTTAGACAAAGTTCAGGAAATAGCGGGTACTTCAACAAACACTTATGAGCTTACCTACTTTGAAAAAAATCTACTACCCGCCTTTAATTCTGGTAGCGATGTGTGGGGATACAATGATGGAAACTTAACTTCCGGCACAGCCTGCACAACGCTTTCAAACTTTGACACGGACGCTATTAAAAGAGGGGTGTTAACATCAATAGAGTATCCAACTGGAGGAAAGAAAGAATTTGTTTTTGAGCACCACGATTTCTCCAGAGAAGGAGACACATTACTATCTTCTGACGAATTTTTCAAATTGAATCCTCTAAATCAAGATAATCAAAACATTGTATTCAACTATGACATAGACAACATCAATAATACAACCACACTCAGTCCATTTACAATTGATTTTGAACAGTATGTATCTTTCAAGAATAACATTACCACTGCAAACAGTTTGGGCGAGGAAGTTTGCAGAATGGTAATAACTGATAGTAATGATAACCTTTTATACCTTTTTGATTTAGATTCTCCTTCTTGCCAGAGCTTACTGCTTTCACCTGGAGATTATAAGTTTGGAGTTGAAGTTATAGATTTAAATGTGAATCCGTACAATGCGGAGGGACAAGCATTGCTTTATTATACTAGTGAGATAACAGGAATTATACAGCAGAAAGCACTTGGCGGTGGACTCCGCATAAAGGAAATAGCATTTAACGACCTTTCAAGTCCTACCATTCACGAACGAAAGATCTTTTATGATTATTCCGAAGAAGGCTACCCTACAAGATCTTCGGGTAGTGTGGACACAAAAATAGGCTTACTTAATGAATATGAATTTACTACTACAAAATATCTTTTTGGCGGAACAACGAACGTTGCCGGCGCCTTTTCAGGAAAGAACGTCACCTATAAAGTCGGTTCAAAAGGCAATTATGCCCAATTAACGAATGGGGGCTATGTCGGCTATAAAACCGTAACAGTATCCGAAGCTGGAAATGGCAAAGAAGTTTATTCTTTTACTTCTCCTCAGGATTTTCCATCTCCTACCTCAGCCATTACTTACCCTTTTGCCCCACTTCCTAATTTGGACTACAAACGTGGTTTGTTGCTTAAGCACTCGACATATAACCAGGCGGGAAACATCTTAAAGGAAACTGAAAATACGCTGTACGCTTATGCGGAAGATCTTTTGGCCCCATCTCTGAAAACTTATGATCCTCAACAATGCGAATGGAGACAATTTTATAGTGCGTACGTCTTTTACGACAATAACAATGAGAATCAAAACATCGCAGATTGTGGCGGCACGCCCTGCCTTGTGAACTATTATGATTGTGGTGGACCTCCGATGTTTGTCTTACAAGATAATTTGGAATCTGGTTGGGCCCAATTAAAAGAGAAATATATCAGAAATTATTTCTATGATGCCTCATTAAATCAGACTGTTGTTGAGAAACGTCAAACCTTCGATTACAACACCACAAACTTTCAACCCAATATTGAACATCTGTTTGTAAAGGACAATGGGGTAGAAAAAGACTATCTCACTGAAACCTTCTTTGCGGTTGGAGGATATCCCACAGATTACGAGGGGCTTGCTACAGATGTTTCTCAAATGGAGACCTTGAATATGATCAATGTTCCAATCTATATAAGAAATTCTCTGGATGGCAACAAAATAGGAACAACCCAGCATGTGTATTCCCAGTTCCATACTAACAGAATAGATCTTTCATCAACCTGGACAGAAAAAGATGGGAATAATAGCGATCTGGAGAAACGAATTGAATTTCACGATTATGACAACCATGGCAATCCGCTTGAAGTTTCTCTGGCAAACGGAAGTAAAACCAGCTACATATGGGGATATAACCAAACAGTTCCTGTAGCCAAGGTAGAAAACGCTACCCGCTTGGATATCGAAGCACTTTCAGGCTTTGGAGCAAACTTCCACGCCGGGACAGCCAATCTTAGTGTGGGCGATGAGAATACGCTTCGTTCCGGACTACCAAATGCAATGATAACTACAATAGAATATGAGCCCCTGATAGGCCCAACAAAAATTACGGATCCAAGGGATTACAGTACGAGCTTTACCTATGACGAATTCAATAGGTTGCTTCAAATTAAGGATGATGATCTTAACCTCATATCCGATTATAAATACCACTACAAAGGACAATAAACTCAAAGATAGACCCCATGAAAACATATTATAATAGCCAAGACATAATTCGAATAAAAGCACTTCTGATACTACTGGGATTACTTTTTATAACCCTAGATATGACTGCTCAGGGTTCCAGAGATCTTAGCAACCTTATAGGCACCTGGACCTTTGACCACACCTTCTCCTTTTCAGAAAAGGAGGCCTCAGTAGATGAGGTACTAAATGCTAATGTCGAATTGAAGTTAAGGGTAGAAGCGGCCTATATCAATAGAAAAATCACTTTCAATGCCAATGGTGAATACCAACAAGTATTGGCCAATGGTGAAACTACTAAAGGTACCTGGAGGGAAGGGGCTCAGAACACGGTAGTTATTGAAGGACCCAATGGTAATAGTTATGTTCAAAGAATTGGTCAACTCACCAAGACAAAACTCATACTAATACCGGTTGCCTCAAAAGAGACAAAGCCAGTCATTCCAAGATGGCACTTTACTAAAATCTAAACCTACTTAAGATGCATAATATATTTCAAATTACTCCATCCAAATGGGCTCTATTGAGTCTCACAATGCTTCTATTCTCATTCAATATCTTGCATGCCCAATATAGTATGTCAGGTCCTTCAGGAGTTTCTATTAATGAATCTCACCAATTTGATATTACGGGTGATACTTCTAATATTTTCAATACCACCTGGTCTGTCACAGGCGCTGGTGGCGCAACTATTGTGTGGTCAACACCTCTTGCGGCTATGGTACAGTTTACCGGAACGGGAACCGTTTTTGTTAACGCTACGGTTCAGGACTATATGAGTAATTATCATATTGTGTCTAAGATTGTGACAGTAAATAGCGGACCGCCGGCTACTCCTGGTAATCCCATAATCACGAGCAATAGCTGTGGGCAAGCAGTACTGCAACAGAACGGGACCCCTCCGGGAGGGACTATCGACTGGTACTGGCAGCAACAGAATGCCAGCGGGCAGGTAACCACTTACGGATCTGCCAATACCTATACGGCAAATTTAGGGGATGGCAACTACTATATAAGAGCTTATGATAGCAGTAGCGGGCTTTGGAGTAACGGCCTTGGGGCAACCTATGTGACTATGGCCAGCTTTTTGCCTGGGGCTATATCGGGTAATCAAAGTATTTGTAGTGGAGGGGACCCAAATGTGCTTGGCGATGCAATTTCCCCCTCGGGAGGAGATAGTTATACCTATCAATGGGAGTATTCTGATGTTGGGTCCTCAGGACCCTGGAGTACAATTAGCGGAGCTACAAACATATCTTTCGATCCAGGACCACTGACAAATTCCAGGTGGTATCGAAGGGCAGTCACCGCTTGCTCACAAACCACGGAAACCATAGCGGTAGAGGTAACAGTTACGGCGGCTCCGACCTGGTATGCGGATCTTGATGAAGACGGATTTGGAGACCCCAACATATCTCAAGTAAACTGCACAGCTCCCGCCGGTTACGTAAGTGACAATTCTGATCAATGTCCATTGGAATATGGCACCAATAATGGTTGTGATTATCAGGTGGCTATACTAAGCGATGAGAATTCTGTCTACACCCGAACCTATCGACGTGCTATGGCGAATAGTACAGAAGTCTTACGAAATAGTGATATCCTGGAGAACGCTACCTATTTTGACGGTTTAGGTAGGCCTATGCAACAAGTGGCAATTAAGGCAAGTGGTAAGGCCCTGGAGAGGAATGTAGTTGAATGGGATATGGACTGGACCGAAGGCAGCGGCGGCACCCCATTCTTTGACAGAAAAGGCGAAGTTTCGGAAAATGAAAGAGAGTATGGGCTAAATCCTTTTGGTTCCGAGGCGCTCTTGTGGAAATGTGGAAATGACGCCAGTTCTGGCCCGGATGGAGGCTGGGATACAAATCATATAGCTGTAGATATCAATGCTACTTACCAATACGCGGTATGGGTAAAACGTACACATTCGCAGAATGGGAAAACCTATCATGGTCCACGTTATGTTGACAATCTTAGTGGTGGCGCTAACAGCAATCCATATTTTTGGAGTGGTGATCTACCACAGTTAGAAACGTGGTATCTTCTTGTAGGCATAGTGCACCCTAATGGATATACAGGGGGTGATACCGGAGTGAGTGGAGTATATGATTTACAAGGTAACAAAGTGCTTGACGGCACAGAATTTAAATGGAGTTCTACCACAACCACTTCCCGGTTTAGAAGCTACTTCTTTTATTCAACAGATATCGACGCGAGGCAGTTCTTTTGGAATCCATCCCTTCAGAAAATAGATGGGGGAGAAACTCCAATAAGTACCTTAGTAAACCAGGAGATTCCGGGTGATCTGATTACTGAAATAGAATATGATAATATAGGCCGCCAGAAAAAGGAATGGTTACCCCATTACGTTACTGCAGGAACCACAGGAAATTATAGGTTCACCACCCAGGTGGATGCCAAATCCTTATATCAAGGGAAATTTCAGGACGACTTCGTTGGCATGTCGCTGGTGGATGTAAACCCGTATTCCGAAAAAGACTATGAGGCATCTCCTCTCAACAGGGTTGAAAGGCAGGGAGCTCCGGGGAAGGACTGGAAACTAGACAATGGCAATGAGATTATACTTAATTATGAGGCTAATGCAGCTAATGAAGTTCGTCTTTTTAGCGTTAATCTTAGCTTAGACTACACACCAACCCTATCCGAACCTTCAACAAATGCTTATTACCTGGCAGGTGAGTTGGAGAAAACCATCACAAAAGATGAAAATTGGACCACGGGTTTAAACCACACTACTGAAGAATTTAAAGATCAATTGGGCAGAGTGGTCCTTAAAAGAACCTATTCGGGAAGTGAGGAGAAACACGATACGTATTACGTCTACGATAAATTTGGAAGTCTTTCATACGTACTCTCCCCAGAAATGGATGCCACATCAGCCTCTCTGGCATCTTTACAAACGGCACTGGATGATTTGGGTTACCAATATAAATACGATAAACGCAACAGGCTGGTGGAAAAGAAAATTCCAGGAAAGGGCTGGGAATACATTGTCTACAATAGCCTTGACCAACCAATACTTACCCAAGATGCCTTACA
This sequence comes from Flavobacteriaceae bacterium, assembly GCA_040830145.1. Classification (GTDB taxonomy): domain Bacteria; phylum Bacteroidota; class Bacteroidia; order Flavobacteriales; family Flavobacteriaceae; genus JBFOLQ01. Next base: position 5,387 of record JBFOLQ010000260.1, read on the forward strand.
AAGAGGCTCTAATGAATGGCTTTTTACAAAATATGATGCATTTGGCCGTATAGTTTATACCGGTATTTATGATCATGGAGCGTCTGCGGACCAGGGGCAAATGCAGGCCGCTTTGGATGCCCATTATACAGGTGGCACGCCCAATGTTTATGAGACAAAACAAGCTACTCAGGGCAGTTATAATTACTATTCCAATGACGCCTTCCCCAACACGGGCTTAGAAGTACTAACCGTTCAATATTATGACAACTATACTTTTGATACCGATGGACTGGTAATTCCCACCGGGCCGATTGTGGGTCAAAACCTTGCGTCAAGTACTAAGGGCTTAGCAACCGGAAGCAAAGTTAAGGTACTTGAGACATCCCCGGGAGATTGGATAACCACAATAAATGTTTATGATTCCAAGGGACGCACAATTTATGTAGCTAGCAAAAACAGTTTTTTAAATACTACAGATATATCTGAATCTCTCCTCGCGTTTGATGGGAAAGTACTCCAAACAGAGGCCGCTCATACACGTACCGGATATGACCCTATTACCACTACAGATTTCTTTTTTTATGACAATGTCGGAAGGTTAATTGGCCAAAATCAAATGTTAGGGGGTGACACGAAAACCTTATACGAAAACCACTATGATGAATTAGGACAAATGGCCCAAAAAAAGGTGGGTGGAACGCCTAAAGATGTTACAAACTTTACAGACTTAGTAGGTGTATCTGTTTCTGGCAATACGGTGACCAGCACTGCCAGTAACGGCTGGGGAAATTCGGGATTTGCAACGGCAGACTTTATTGAAGGTGATGGATATGTTGAGTGGACGGTCGCCACCACAGTTTGGAGTCATATGGTAGGGCTTTCGGATACTAATCCAAATGCCCATTACAATACCATAGACTATGCTTTATATTGCCGTACAGCCGCAGAAATTAGGATTTACGAAAACGGCACAAACAAGGGTAGTTTTGGCACTTATGCCGTGGGCGATACTTTTAGGGTAGAGCGTAATGACTCAACGGTAAAGTACTATCACAATGGTTCACTACTATATACTTCAACAGTTCCCTCTACTTCACCTCTTCAAGCGGATGCTTCCTTCTATTACATCAACGGAAGCATCGATAACTTCACCTTTAGAGGCCATAAACTGGGGCTAGCCCAAACCGCCTTGCAAACCGTGGATTATGAATATAACGTACGTGGGTGGTTAAAAAAGATTAACGACCCATCTAGTTTAGGGAATGACCTTTTCGGTTTTGAAATAAAATACAACGATCCTCAAAATTTTGGAGGAACGGAAAACCCGGATGCCTTGTTTAACGGCAATATTTCCCAAACGTTGTGGAATAGCCTAAGCCCTGTATCCGGGAGCAATCCAATAAGCGAAAGATATTCGTATACCTATGATGCCTTAAATAGAATTACCATAGCTGAGGACAATACCGGAAACTATAGCCTGGGTAGTGCAACCAATCCTATTTTGTACGATAAGAATGGAAACATCACATCGCTTTACAGATATGGCCATACCAATTCGGCAGCAACTAGCTTTGGTCTTATGGATAAGTTACAGTATTCTTATACCGGCAATCAATTAGATCGGGTAGAAGAACTTTCGGGTGGAAATACCAGTTATGGTTTTAAAGATGGTAATGTAGGAACAGATGATTATGCCTATGATATTAATGGCAATATGACCAAAGATCTTAATAAAGACATTGAGACCAATGGTATTACCTATAACCATCTGAACCTACCTGTAGAGGTAAAATTTGATAATAATAATCAGAAAAAGATTACCTATATTTATGACGCCTTGGGAACCAAACTAGAAAAGACGGTTACCGACGGAAGTTCTGTGACAACGGAGTATGCAGGGAATTATGTGTATGAAGGCGGTAGCCTCCAATTCTTTAACCATCCTGAAGGTTATTTAGAACCCAATAGTAGTACTTATGATTATATCTATCAATACAAGGACCATTTGGGTAACATAAGGGTATCTTATAAAGATGTAAGTACTACCGGCATCCCCTCTCTTGAAATACAGGAGGAGAACAACTACTATCCTTTTGGGTTAAAGCATAAAGGGTATAATGCTATGCAGAATGGTAGGGATCATAAGTTTGAATACAACGGTGTTGAATTTAATGAAGATCTTGGGCTGAATTTGATGGCGATGGAGTTGAGGCAGTTTGATCCGGCGATTGCAAGATGGACTGGTATTGATCCGCTAACTCATTATTCGACGTCAACGTACAATGGTTTTGACAATAATCCGATATATTGGGCAGATCCTAGCGGAGCTGCCGTCACCAGAGATGGAGAAGGGAATTATGTGATTGATGGAGACGACGCAGCAGGTGCCTTCATAAATTTGAGAAATTCATTTGCTAATAGTTCTGATGATTGCCCAAGTTGTGAAACTGAAGAAGATTGGCAGAATTATTATTCTCAAGCACGTTTTACTGCTACGATGCTTGGTGAAGGGTTTGGCGGAGCCGATGATTTAACTGGCAGGCTTACTGCTATCTCAGATGAAAGTGGTAGAAGGCTTTACTATGTTGATGGGAAACTGCAAGATATTGTTCGACACAACAATAGGGCGGATGCTTTCTTCTCTGTTTTCGACCCTGGTCTTTTTTTAGTTGCCGTTACAGCAAATATCTGGAAGGTTCTTGGGCTTGGTGATGACGCAGTGCGTGGTGCAAACGTTACAGCAAAAACAGGTTTAAGTACCGCGGATGACTTTAAAAAATTAATAACCCCGCTAGACGAATTTGACGATGCTACAACTCTTTTCCGAGGAACGACGGGATCTGAAAGCAAAGCAGGATCAATATTTTTTACTGACAACGCATCTGTAGCTGCAACTTATGTAAAAAATGGCGGTTCGGTAAAACAATTTAGAATAAGTAATTTTGCAATAAGCTCCTTAGAGCAATCAGGCCACTTGCAGAAATTTACAGGAATTCACGGTACTGTGGGTAAAACAAGTACAGAATACAAGTTTATAGGCAAAGAGTTGGTGAATGCAATAAATCAGCTTCTAAAATAAAATTTTTAAAAATGCTTGAAAGTAGAAAATTTTGTTGTGAAAGACTTAAAGGACTCTATACAGTTGAAAAGGAATTTGGACCGAATTTTAGAATTATTAAGATTTCAGATAATTTCAAAACTCAAAGTCTAAGAAGAGGTATTGAAATAAATGATTACCTGAGATATCTTATTACCTCGGGTTATGATAGCAAGTTATCCTCAAGTCTGACTGATGTTATTTTCATCGAATATTGTCCCTTCTGCGGTAACGAGCTATCAAGGGTATACAGCGAAAATGTATTCATTAACGAAGAAGCTCATGATTGGTGAACTAATTGAGATTTAATTGAAAAGAATATGAGAAAGGGATTCGCATTATTTTTGATCTTATCTTTTTATATTGGCTGTAATAGTGAAAACTCTCTAAATGTTAGAAAAGGAACTTTTAAGATTTTAAATGACGATTCCACCATAACCGTTATTTTAAGAGATGGAGATTATCAATATGAATATTCACCTGATCATATTGAAAGAAATAAGTTGTTAAAAATCATTTGGAAGGAAAAATATAACTATATCTCAGAAGTAGTTGATAAAAAAACTGCATTTGACACTTTGCGTTTATTTTCCGAGATATACGACGTTGGTGATAATGGTTATTATGAAGCCACTTTTAGAGAGGGTACGCATTTGAAATACGAAACCCACGTGACTAAAATAAGTGATACAGTAAGTGACTTACTACAACAAGTACTTTTAAAAAATGGGATAAAGCCAAATAGTACGGAAACACCTTCCGCAAAACAATAAAACCAAAACCACTCACTAATAATGGGTGGTTTTCTTTTTCCGTAGTGTAGTGATCCTTGGCGTTAAGAATTGTTGAAACCTTGGAGACAATTTAGCCAAGGAGAACGGTTCTTAAAATACTTGTATTTTAAGAAACACATAGTGAAAAAGTGCCCTTTTCTTTGATTCGTTTCTTTTGGGCAAGCAAAAGAAATGAATAATATATATTTACGACGCCATGGGCGTAAAATTAAAGAAGGAAGTGAATGATAACGGTTCCATAACGGATACTGAATATTCTGGAAACTTTATCTATAATGGCCTTGCAGGTAATACTAGCTTACAATTCTTTAACCAATCTGAAGGATATATTGAACCAGACGGCTCCGGAGGGTATGACTATGTATACCAACATAAAGATCACCTGGGAAATATACGCTTGTCCTACTCAGATGATGTAAGCGTTGACGGCAGTATTGATCCAGCGACGGAAATAAGGGAGGAAAACAACTACTATCCTTTTGGACTTAAGCATAAAGGGTATAATGCCATAGCAAACGGGCGTAACCATAAATATGGGTTTGGTGGTAAGGAAGAGCAAGATGAGTTGGACCTTAAATGGTTGGATTTCTCCGCAAGGAATTATGATGCCGCACTGGGAAGATGGATGAATTTAGATCCGTTGGCCGAGCAGATGAGAAGGCATAGTCCGTATAACTATGCGTTTGATAATCCGGTTTATTTTGTAGATCCCGACGGGATGAGTCCTTGTCCTCCAGGACAAAACTGTGATAACGGTTTTTTTGCAATAGCCAGAGGAGTTATTAAGGGATCTGTAAATGTAATCAAAGAGAGAATTAATGCAGTTGAAGAATTTGTATCTGATCCTGTGGGAACACTTCAAAATGCCATAGCAGATACCCCTGATACGCTTGAGGAAGCAGCAGGCGCGGTCGCTGTATCTTCATTGGAAAATATACCAGGAGGTGAAGCTCTTTTGGTTCTTGGTGATGTCGTACAAGGAGGTTTAGAAAATGGCGTTGAAGGTGCTGCAGTAGCCTATTCCGAAAGGATTTCTAATAAATCTGCAGATGCTGCATTGGCCGTTGCCGGAGTTGGTGTTAAACTGAAAACTCCAAAAACTAAAGGAAACTTAGGCAATCCTTTTAAAAATAAGACGTTGTCACAAGTAAATAAAGCAATGGAAAAACATGTAGAATCTGGAAAATTAGAGGCCAAATACACGGACCCTGTAAGTGGTTCAAAATCTTTTAAGAGTACACAATCAGGGTTTTCATTTAACGTTGATACCGGAAAAAGTGGTAAAACTGGTTTACAAAGAGAACCGGCTCATGTTGATGT
>JBFOLQ010000261.1:0-2861 GCA_040830145.1 Flavobacteriaceae bacterium
ATTGCCGTTTTTTTTGACCTAAAACGCGTGTTAAATTCTCGCAAAATGAATTGAAAAATATAGAAATAGAAAAACATAAACAACTGATTATCATTTTTTTAAGAAAATGGAAATTCGTCTATCGAGTCTCCCTCTCGCTACAACACCCCCCGCTTGGGGGGTTGTTTTTTTTAGTACCCCCATGTTACCCTTGAATTAATTTCCCATTCTTTCTTTTAGGAAAGAAACCCCTATAGTAAGTTTGTGCAAAACCCTATACCATGAGGAACATCATTTCTGAAAGGGTAGCCGATTTTTTACAGAGACATCCTCCCTTTAATGCACTTGATGCGAGCGATTTACAGTCACTCGCCCAAGAAGTCACTATTATTTATAAGGAGAAGGATGCCATTGTGTTTGTGGAGGAGGAACCTTCCCATGAACATTTTTACGTGGTTCACAAAGGAGCCATTTCCTTGGAAAAATCGGATACGGACACCTTGGTGGACCTTTGTGACGAAGGGGATATTTTTGGGCTCCGCCCCTTAATGGCCCATGAAAATTATAAGCTGGGGGCGAAAGCGCATGAAGAGAGCATTCTGTATGCCATCCCCATCAATATTTTTAAGCCCTATGCCCAAAGTTATGGGGAAATCGGAAACTTTTTAATTGAAAGTTTTGCCTCGAACACCCGAAATCCGTACTCAGGGAACCACCGGGGAAAATTGTATGGGGAAGCGATAAACACCAAATTGGAAGGGAACCCCATCAAACCCTTGGACCTACAACCGGTCCGCTATTCCAAAAAAGTCATTACCTGTACACCTGTAACGACAATCAAGGAAGCGGCCGATATTATGTCACTGAGAAAGATAGGTGCCATTGTCATTGTTGAAAATGGCTTGCCCAAGGGAATAGTGACCGATACGGATCTTAGGACAAAGGTGGCCACCGGTGCGCACCCCATCTCCGCCCCGGTCAGTGATATCATGTCCTCACCTGTAATTACCTATCCCAAATATATCACGATCACCCAAGCACAAATGGCCATGATGAAATCGGCCATTGACCATCTCTGTATAACCGAGGATGGTACCCCCAACACGGTGGCCATTGGTATTTTGTCCAAGCACGACCTTATGGTATCCGTGGGAAATAACCCCGGCGCATTGCTCAAAGCCATAAAAAGGGCAAGGAAGTTCAAGCAATTACGCCGTATCAAACAGCGTGTTCAGTATTTGCTTAAAGGGTATTTGGACAAAGAGATTCCCTTGAACCTCATCACCCAAGTCATTACCGAACTAAACGATGCCCTTACCAAGCAGGTTTTGGAAATCGCCCTCAGGAAAATGGACGGTCCTCCCCCCGTTCCCTTTGACTGGCTTACCATGGGCAGTCAAGGTAGAAGGGAGCAGTTGCTCATGACCGACCAGGATACCGCATTGGTCTTTAACGATGTTCCGGAACAGGAACTTCCCAAGACCACATCCTATTTTTTACAATTGGCGAAGAGTGCCTCTAAGGGACTTTTCACCATTGGCTATGAATATTGCCCTGCCGAGATGATGGCTTCAAACCATAAGTGGTGCCTGAGCATTTCTGAATGGAAAAACCATATTTCCCATTGGATTATCAACCCTGGGCCTGACGAAGTATTAATGTCTTCCATTTTCTTTGATTTCAATCTGGGGTATGGCAGTACGGAATTGACGGAGGAAATAGCCGACCATATGTACGGGACTGCTGAAAAATATCCCATTTTCTATATGCACCTGGCGAGTGGTGCACTTCAAAACCCCTCCCCCACCGGATTTTTTAGACAGTTTCTTGTGGAGGAAAGTGGGGAGTACAAGGATTTTTTTGATGTAAAGAGAAGGGCCTTGATGCCGTTGATCGATGGTGCAAGGGTACTGACTTTTCAGCATAAGGTGCGCAATATCAATAACACAGTGGACCGATTTCGGAAATTGGCCGAATTGGAACCCAACAACCGTGAAATCTTCCTGGCCTGTGCCCAGGCCACTTCCTCATTGCTCCTATTTAGGGTGAAACAAGGGGTACGGCACAATGACTCGGGCAGATATATAGCCTTGGACCAACTCACCAAGGAAGAAAAAATGAAATTGAAGCAGGCCTTCAAGACCATCAAGGAACTTCAGGAAATGATCCGTATTCGCTTTAAAGTTTCCAATTTACTGGGATGATACCATTCTTCAAGAAACAAAACAAGGAGTATCCAGATTTTTGGCTGGCATACATGGCAACGTTTGACAACCCACTGCCCAAGGACGTCTCAGAAGTACGCTTTGTTGTTTTGGATACGGAAACCACCGGTTTTGATTATACAAGGGACCGTATTCTAAGTATTGGGGCCTTGTCCCTGGCAAACGGGGTCATCAAGGTCAATGAAAGCCTGGAGCTTTTCCTGGAGCAAAAGGAACACAATCCGGCCACTGTTAAAGTGCACGGCATTTTGAAAGATGGGCCAGGCACATCCATCAGGGAAGAAACGGCCATACAGGAACTGCTCAACTATCTACAGAACAGCCCCATTGTGGCGCACCATGCCAAGTTTGACATTGAAATGATCAACAGGGCCCTGAAAAGAATGGGGCTTCCCAAGTTAAAAAATGTACATGTGGATACTTCCAATCTCTACGGCCGTAGTTTACTCAAGTCTAATTTGATAGACAAAAGGGATTCATATTCCCTGGATGAATTGGCCGAAAAATTTGGGGTGTCCATGAAGGATAGGCATACCGCCTTGGGCGATGCCTATATTACGGCCATGGTCTTTATGCGATTGTTACGGCTCTTAAAGAGAAAGGAGGGGGGCATTTCCCTGTCCAGCCTACTGAAAAAGTAATGGGGTCACTTCCGGG
>JBFOLQ010000262.1:0-16586 GCA_040830145.1 Flavobacteriaceae bacterium
CCCCGATGTATCGGCCTCACTGACACGCCAGATACGCTCTAGCCTTGATGCTACTTGAGACGGAATGTCTGTGGTGGTAGTGGTCGTCAAATCAGAGCCGTCGTGTCCCCAAAGCAAAAATTCATCATCGTTCAGCCCACCGGGATTTAACATTCTGACGACTCCCGTTCCCTGTGCATCGTTGTGGATATTGGAAGCATCAATCCTTCCAATTCCGGCCACATCAAAATCAAAATGACCATTGGCCGCATTGTCTTCATCATAAATATCATTGTCCGTACTACTTAACCCATATTTGGCCGCGAGGTAGTTTTCCACAATGATTCGCTGTGCCGAGTTTATCTTGGCGTTGAAGATGATGACTTCGGTCACATCACCGACAAATCCACTTGTTCCCGAAGTATTGGCTCCTATATTGAAACGATGGCTGGCATGGCTGGTATAGGATGAGGAGCCCGCCCTATTTTGAAGTAGGCTTCCATTCCTATAAAGCTGTTTTCCTGAAGAAGGGTGGGCGTCATATGACCAAAATGAATAGTTGTTCAATCCCGCTACGCTATTTACTTGAATCCTCGCAGTAGTACCGCAGCAAGTGCCTATATCGTAATACACATTTCGGTTCCAAGGGATATGGTTTGAAAAACGGGTGGACCCCACCAAGGGATCAGTTGTATAAACCGATGAAGTTTGGGTATTGTTATCGGCCCTTACCACAATAAAGGATGAAGCTTGGTTGGTCACAAAGTTTGTTGTTGTCAAAGTCAAACCTGTGCGAAGCCTATTGGAGCCCGAAAAACTTATTTCTGGAAAGCCATTGACAGCATTTGTGACAAGGGTAGGTCTTTGGGTCCCCGTTTCACTGATGTTCAAGGCCGTGATACCTGCCCTGTTTTGAATGGAATTGATCAAACTCCCCGTCGTGTTCACGCCTGTGCTCGATAGATACCATATTTTTAGGGATGATGTGCCATCCGTGGCACCAACCCCTCCCGGCCCTAACTGTGAAAAAAGTAGGGAACTGGAAATAAGGCATAGAAAAAGGGAGACGCTTTTTGTCATTTAATTCCTAACGTATTATAGAAGGTAATAGTATATGTTCAGCCCTTGATTTACAGCGGACAAATGCATTTGTTGTAACCCGGCCAACCCCAATGTATATAGGCTTTGAGAGCCCTTGGCACAAAGTTGTTTTCCATATGTATGTTCTTATTGCTGAGGTTCAATGACTTACAATGGCGCCGCTGGCAGATAGGGATAATATGGAAAGTAAATGGGCGACTATTGGTAGGTGAGAAATAGAAGCCGACAAAAATTAATTTTTGGAGGTGTATGGGAATTAAGGCCCTGGTTGCCAGCAAACCCCTATGGAGGGTGGTCTAGTTGTTGGCAAGAGGCCAATTATTTGGAAATGAGGCATGGAACAATCTTCAAAAGTGAGAGAGACCCGACCTGTCGTACAGTGGAGGATAGGAATTCGTTTCCAGGACTTCCACAAGCTTTGCCTGTGTTGTAATATTGGCTACTTTTAACAATCAAATCCCTATAATTGAACCCTCTCAAAAACCTTTTTAAGCAAACCTTTATCTATGGGTTGGCAACGGTGTTGCCCAGAATGCTTTCCTTCTTACTCCTCCCGTTGTATACCGATGTCATGCAAACGGATGCCTATGGGGAACTTTCGGTTATTTTCGCTTGGTTTGCCATTTTTAATGTGATTTTGGCCTATGGGATGGAAACGGCCTTTTTTCGCTTTTACAATGGGCAGGACAATCGCAAAAAAGTGGTTTCGACGGCCCTACTCTCCATACTGGGGACCACACTGCTTTTTGTGGCCCTTACTTTGATATTCCAAGGTTCCATCGCTGAGTGGGCAGATAAAAAGAAGGAATATATTGGGTATGCCATTTTTATATTGGCATTGGATGCCCTGGTTATTATTCCTTTCGCATGGTTGCGGGCCAACCAAAAAGCCATGCGCTATGCTGCCATCAAGCTGTTAAATGTCGCTATCAACCTAGGGCTTAACTTTCTTTTTTTGTGGGTCTTACCGCGTTTGGCTTCAGGAGCGTCCGTGTCTTGGTATCAACCCGACTATGAGATTGACTATATTTTTATTGCCATGTTGGCCGCTAGTACAGTGACATTCTTTTTGATGTCTGGCCATTATTTTCGTAGAAAGCTGGTTTTTGACAAAGATATTTGGCGGCGTATGCTCCAATATGCAGGTCCCGTACTTGTCGCCGGGCTGGCCTTCACCATTAATGAGGTGTTTGACAGGATTTTATTGGAGAGGCTTTTGCCACCGGAGGTAGCGGAATCCCAAGTGGGCATGTATTCTGCCTGTTATAAGCTAGCACTATTTATGACCCTTTTTGCCACGGCCTTTCGTTTGGGGATTGAACCTTTTTTCTTTAGCCACTACAAGACAGAAAACCCACAAAGGACCTATGCGCAGATAACAAATTATTTTGTGATTTTGGGGAGTATTATTCTTTTGGGGGTAGTTGTGTTCTCAGATGTGCTTAAAGTGATGTTCATCAGTAATCCGGACTATTGGGAGGCCATGGACATAGTACCTTTGATTGTGCTTGCAAGTTTCTTTTTGGGGGTATACCACAATCTTTCGGTCTGGTACAAGGTTACAGATCGTACTAAATTTGGGGCTTATATCAGTATGATTGGGGCAGTCCTGACCATTGTCATCAATATCGCCCTGATTCCCTACTTTGGGTATATGGCCTCGGCAACGGCAACTTTAGTGGCCTATGGAAGTATGATGTTCCTGTCATTCTTTTTTGGAAGTATGTATTACCCCATCCCCTATAACTTTAGGAAGATTGTATTTTATATGGGATTGTCCATTCTATTCTCGATGCTGTCGTTCTATGTTTTTGACAGGAATATTTGGGTGGGCAGCTTCCTCTTTTTGTTATTTTTGGGATTGGTGTATCGAATGGAAAACGAGCGCCTACGAAAAATCGTTCTAAAAAAATGACAATTAGGATTATCAACAAATCAAACCATCCCTTACCAGGGTATGAGACCCATGAATCTGCCGGAATGGACCTCAGGGCACATTTGGAAACCCCTATGGCCATGGCCCCCATGGAACGGGCCATTATAAAGACAGGACTTTTTATAGAGCTCCCCCGAGGGTATGAGGCCCAAGTTAGGCCAAGAAGCGGGCTGGCGGCCAAAAAAGGCGTGACCGTACTAAATGCCCCCGGCACCATAGATGCTGATTATAGGGGCGAGATAGGGGTTATTTTGATAAATCTCTCAAAAGAGGATTTTATAGTGGAGGATGGGGAGCGCATTGCCCAATTGGTCATTGCCAAACACGAACAGGCCCAATGGGAACTGGTGGAGGAACTGGCTGAAACGAACCGTGGAACAGGAGGCTTTGGCAGTACTGGGGTGAAATAACTGGATTCCCCTTAAGAATGGCGTACTATTTGAGGTCCCTTCTGTATGGGACGACTTGGATACACGCTTACGGGCCTTGTGCTTTTGGCTTCCTCATGCAAGATTTATTTTGGTACCTACGTGGACACCTATGACGATGTGCTATGTGATATAAAGGGTGTTTGGAGACTTGCCAATCCAGAAGATTTTGAGCAGGGAACCTTGGTATTTCATTCTGTGTGGACAGGATTACCTTCCACCAATTTTCTAGATGTAAGTGATGGACGCCAGCAAAAATTTGTATTAGCCGTTGGCCGTGGGACCATGTGGGCCATAAAAATAAATGGCCAGATTGGTTGTGGCACTCCGCCCCAGCCACGTCCAAGAATACAAATGGTTAAGATATATGAACCTTGGAAAGAGATTCCAGGGAACTGGGAATTACTTGGGAACGGGCGAGATTACCATATAGTTCTTCACACCCAAAATGGGAAGCTGGTTTTTATGGTGGAAGAATACAGCAGGGATAAATTGATATTACATCTTGTTTCGCATGAGGGACAAAGTGAAAAAGTCCTTCAATTATGAAATGGGCATCGGGACCAAACAATTTGATAAAAGCGTATTTTTGGATGAAGTATGGGCCAGAGGGCAAATTTTCTCCTATGAATACGGCCCTGTATAAGGCTGAATTTGCAACTTAAAACTGCTAAGACTCTGGCTCCATACAGAAGCGTAGTATCGACACAAATGAATAATTGCAACACCTTACTATTGGCTTTATTGTTAGTACAATTGTCATTTGGACAAGAGTCCGAGCCTGAAATAGAGGTTGAGGAAAGTGCGGAAGTATTTCTAGAAGCGTATTCAGACAGCTTCCAGGAAAGTTTTTTTGAAGGACTCAAACAGAAGGGCATTGAAAATTATGATAGGGCCATTGCCCTTTTTTTGGATTGTAAGCGGCAGCAGCCTCAAAATTCGGTCGTGGACCACGAGTTGGCCAAGGCCTATCTGTTGGACGGACAATTGACACGGGGTAGAACATATGCCTTGGATGCGGTACTCTCTGAACCAGAGAATAGATGGTATCTGGAAACCTTGGAATATATTTTGAACAAACAGGGGAGCACGGTGACCAGCGAAACAGCCTTGGTGCCTTATCAGAACAAGACTTTGAGGGTAAACCTTGCCAAGATATATATGGGGCGTAAAAAGTATACACAGGCGCTTTCCACCCTTAATGGAATCAAGGGAACCGAGATACGAACCATGGTCAAAAAAATTGAGGATTCCATACAGGCCCAAAAGAAAGAAGCTTCCCGAAATACGGTGACTCCAACCAAAAACCCACAAAACAAAATAGTTTCCGATAAGGCCCCATGGGAAAAATTAAGGGATGATATTGAAGTATTGATTGCCTCTGGCGATATCAAGTCCTTAAAAACAAGGGCTAAGGAAGCCTTGGAGGCGTATCCTTCCCAGCCCTATTTTTATTACGCCCAAGGGTATATAAAAAATAAGGAACAAAGTTATACCGAGGCGATAGCCCTTCTGGAAACGGCCCTGGACTACCTTTTTGACGATTCGGGGCTTGAGTTGGCCGTCTATAGACAATTGGCAGATGCCCATTTGGCATTGAATGAAACCGAAAAGGCAAACAAATACTTAAAAAGGATCGGTCAAGGGAATTGAAGATGAAGAAATTGATTTGGACACAGAATCGTGTTATGGGGATTGTCATCATCTTGATGACCCTTATCTCCTGTAAGTCGACAAAAACCATAGCGGGGGGAGAGCTCAATCCTAATATGACCGCAAGGCAATTGATTAAGGCCCACTATCAAAGTGAAACCAATTTTACTACCCTTAGTGGCAAACTCAAGATTGATTATGCCAGTGGGGATGACGCACAGGGGTTTACAGTGAGTTTTCGTATGAAAAAGGATGAGGTGATATGGATAAGTGCGCCTTTTGGGGTGGTCAAGGCGTATATATCACCGGATAGGGTTTCTTTTTACAATCGTTTGCAGGGAGAATATTTTGATGGGGATTTTTCTTATTTGAGCCAACTTTTGGGGACGGAGCTCGATTTCGAAAAACTACAGAACGTCCTGTTGGGAAATGCCCTATTTGACCTTAGGGAGCGTAAATATGAACTACAAGCGGGCACTAAATACTATGGACTCAAGCCCAAACAGGGGTTTGATTTATTCAAGGTTTGGTTGCTGTTAAATCCTGAGAACTTTAAAATGGCATCACAACAGTTGTCCCAACCACGAGAGAATAACCTACTGAAAATTGATTACAGGGAGTATCAAAGGTTGGGAACACGGACCATTCCAAAAACGGTGGCCATCGATGCCGTTAGAGGTGATAAGAGTAGCATTATTGGACTTCAATATCGAAATATGGAATTCGATCGGGAAATACGCTTTCCATATAAAATACCAAGTGGTTTAAAAAAGATTGTCTTACGCGAGGATGAGTTGTAGGGGCGTTTTAAAGTGGTTTATGTTTTTGGCTATGGCACTCTGTTGCTGTGCTTTTGCCATGGGGCAGAGCAATGAACAAAAAGCGTTGGAGGCAAAGCGGGAACGACTTCAAAAGGAGATACGGGAAATAAACCGATTGTTATTATCCAAAAAAAAGGAAAGGGGCAATGTGTTGGACCACATGGATGCCTTGGACCAAAAGATTAATGTAAGGCAACAACTGATAAGAGTTACCAATCAGCAGGCCAATCTATTGGGAAGAAGAATTAATGCGAACATCAGAAATATTTCAAAGCTTAGGGAGGAGCTTGCCACCCTAAAAAAGGAATATGCCCGTCTGATTCAAAAATCATATCAAAACCGATCACAACAAAGTCGGTTGATGTTTCTTCTGTCCTCTGAAAACTTTTTTCAGGCCTTCAAGCGTATGCAGTATATGAAACAGTATGCCGAGTATCGTCAAAAACAGGGAAGATTGCTTTTGGAAAAGACAGATGAACTTACCCGTTTGAACAAGGACTTGACCGAGGAACGGAAGGTCAAGGAAGTTCTTGTCAAACAAAATAGGAAGGCCAAGGATGAACTCATGGTGGAAATCAATTTGCAAAAGGAACTGTTACAAAGCATAAGGGAAAATGAGAGTAAGTATGCCAAGGCGATTAAACAAAAGCAACGGGAGGCCAGGCGTATTGATAGACAGATTGAGGAGCTGATACGCGCCTCCATTGCCTCATCAAACAAAAGCAGTGGAAAGAAATCTTCGACAGGTGCCGCCAAGTTCCTGATGACCCCGGAGGCTACACTTGTGGCCCAGAACTTTGCAACCAACAAAGGCCGACTGATATGGCCGGTGGAAACCGGATTAAAAAGTCAGGGTTTTGGGGTGTATAGAGACCCTATTTATCCAGGTCTTAAACATGAGAGTAACGGGGTGATCATTACCACGGATGCAGGTTCCAGGGCCCGGGCTATCTTTGAGGGTGAGGTGATTGCCATTATCTCTGTGCCGGGGGGCAATAAGGCAGTACAGGTAAAGCATGGCAACTACATTAGTACGTATTACAACCTAACCGACCTGTATGTCAAAAAAGGGGATAAAGTACAGGCAAAAACTGAGTTGGGAGCGATTTTTACAAATCAAGCCAATGGTCAGACCCGATTAAAGTTTTATCTTCATCAGAACACGCGTAAATTGAACCCTGAAGAGTGGATTTATCAACTATAAAGAGGGAACCAGGAGGTAAGACCGGAGACCATGGACAAAGTGCAAAGCATAATACCTATGGCGTAGAGCGAATGGCACAAAGCCTTCTAGAATTTAAATATTCTGAAAATCAATTGTTGGACTAAACAGAACCAAGCGTATGTCAAACAATATTTCTGATATATCTGGTACATTTACCTTGAACAATGGGGTGAAAATGCCCTATTTGGGATTGGGAGTGTATCTTTCCGAAGATGGTCAGGAAGTGGCCAATGCGGTACGTTGGGCCCTTGAGGCCGGGTATCGTCATGTGGATACGGCTTCCTTTTACAAGAATGAAAGTGGGGTAGGCCAGGGTGTCAGGACCAGTGGTGTGCCCAGGGAGGACGTTTTTGTGGTCAGCAAAGTATGGAACGGTGATCACGGTTACGATAAGACGTTAAGGGCTTTTGAGGCGAGCCTGGAACTACTACAGATGGATTATATGGATCTGTATTTGGTGCATTGGCCCGTAGCTGGGAAATATAAGGAGACTTGGCGTGCACTGGAGACACTCTATGATCAAAAAAAAGTACGGGCCATAGGAGTCAGTAATTTTTTAAGGCATCAATTGGAGGATTTGATGGAAAGTGCCAAGATAACCCCTATGGTGAATCAAATGGAATTTCATCCCTATTTGGTGCAACAAGACTTAATCGATTTTTGCCAACAGCATCAAATCCAGTACGAGGCGTGGTCTCCTTTGATGCAGGGTAAGGTTTTTGATATGCCTGAATTTCACCAATTGGCAAACAAGTACAACAAGGGCATTGCCCAGATTGTATTGAGGTATGATCTCCAGAAAGGGGTGATTACTATCCCTAAATCAGCCAAGAGAGAACGCATTATTTCCAACGCCGATCTATTCGATTTTGAACTATCAGAAGCTGACATGGATTTCTTGGATGCCATGGATCGTAACCATCGTTTTGGGCCGGACCCCGACAATTTTGATTTTTAAGTCAATTTGCGTTTCCTGCGAAGATGGGAATCCCGGGTAGGGATAAATGGAAATTTAAGAGTTGGGCAAAAACAAGGCCTTAAGCTCGGTCGCTTCATCGGGCTGTATTTTTCCGGCGAGCACCAAACTCAGTTGTTTTCTTCGCAAGGCCCCATTATACCGTTCGGTCTCTTCTTCGGTTTCAGGCTCTAACGCAGGTACTTGGGTAGGTTTCCCGGTTTCGTCAACAGCTACAAAGGTATAGATGGCCTCATTGGCCTTGGTACGACTGCCGCTGTACCGATCTTCAATCCACACGTCAATATAAACTTCCATGGAGCTTTTGAAGGCCCTTGAAACATCAGCTTCAACGGTGACCACACTTCCTAAGGGGACCGCTTGGTTGAATGCTACATGATTAACAGAGGCAGTGACAGTGATTCGTCTACTGTGTCTACGTGCAGCAATACTTGCCGCTCTATCCATACGGGCCAATAATTCTCCCCCAAAAAGGTTGTTCAGGGGGTTGGTCTCACTGGGAAGCACCAAATCGGTCATGACGGTACGTGAAGCGCTGGGCTTTTTTGCTCTCATCCACAAATTTTTGGCAAAGATACGCCCTTGCGCAAGAAAGGAGGGAGTGGAAAGATTATTTTTTGGAGAGCAGCCAAGCGTCCTTGGAGTGGTTGCGACGGATTTTAGCCAAGTCGGCCAGTGCCTTTTTTGAATCGTTATAACCAGCATAGGCTACCATGTGCAACCCTCGGGCATTGGTTCCCAAATAAATACCATCAAAACCTTGACGTTGTAATTGGCCAATCTTTTTTTCGGCATTGGTCTTTTGGCGAAAGGCCCCAGCAATGATATGATGGTGTTTTTGGGATATCTGCCTTTCCTTGGCATCATTTTCCGGCCCATTTTTGGGATCCTCGGCATTTACATCCAAGGTAATGGGTGGGAGCTCCAAGGGGGCGGCATCAAAAAAAGTGGCTTTTTGAATATGATTGTTGACTTTCTCTTGGGCCGCTTCCATTACGGCTTGCTCTGAAACACCATTTTGCAGATACATGCGGTAGCCCGTCATGGCAGTTGAGACGGCCAATAGAAATATGGCTGCATACTTTAAAAATGGGCGGACACCGGGCGTTTGCCTTTTTTCAGGCGTAAAGGTAATGGGAATCCGCTCCTCAAGAACATCCACCTCTTCCTTATAGGTCTCGCGTGCTACAGGTACGGCAACATGGGGTGTCAAACCAAATGAGGAGGTCAGGTAATTTACCTTTTCATAGGGCTCAAACAACAGTTGCCCTTCCTGAGTCTGCTGAAATTCACCTATGGCTTCCAAAATCAGCGTTTCCCCTTTTTCCAGTTGGGCCATCCATCCCTTTACGGTTTCTGTTATACGGACCAACATGGCATCGTAATCCATTTTCTCCGCTTCCGCCATGTATTTGGTCAGAAGACCGTCATTTGTCCGAAGCTGGGCATTGAATGAGATGGATTTGGAGGGAGGGTATAAGGTATTGTTGTCCTTATTGATTTGGGCAGGGTGTGATTGTGTCAAGAAAGCCCCAAACTGAGGGACTATCACACAATTATACCTATATAGCAATTCAGAAATAAAGTGTTCAAGGGCCATAACCGGACAAATATGAAAAAAAAACCTAGGGGTCAAAACGCCTCTGCCAACTTTTTATTAACATTATGCCCACGAATGGTTGTGGATAAAAATGGGCGAACCAAGACTTTCTGAGAATGAGCTCGTGGCCTTACTTCGATTACAGGCCATCCCGCATATTGGTGACATTACCGCTAAAAAGCTCATAGCACATTGCGGGAGTGCGGAAGCACTATTTTCAGAACCAAGAAGACATTTGCTGAAGATTGGGGGTGTTGGCACCCATACATTAAGGGAGTTATATCATCCGGCCCATTTGGAAGCCGCGCAAAGTGAGATGAATTTTGTCAAAAATACTGAAGGTGTTGAGGTGTTGGCCTATTCGGATCCTGACTATCCTGAAAGATTGAAACACTGTATTGATGCGCCTTTGTTACTTTTTAAAAGAGGAAATATCAATTTGCAGGGTCAAAGGATAATCAGCGTTGTGGGCACCCGAAACATGACATCGTACGGCCAGAATTTTTGTGAAAGGCTCATCTCGGAACTGTCCCCTTTGTCACCAGTGATTGTGAGTGGTTTTGCCTATGGTGTTGATATCCATGCCCAACGGGAAGCCATTAAGAACAAATTGCAGACCGTGGGATGCTTGGCACATGGGCTCAATCAAATATACCCGCGGCCACACGGCAAATATGTAGGGGAAGTAGAGAGGAATGGGGGCTTTTTGACAGAGTTTTGGAGTACGGCGAATCCTGATAGGGAGAATTTTTTAAAACGGAACCGGATCATTGCCGGGATGAGCGAGGCCACAGTTGTCATTGAATCTGGGGAAAAGGGCGGGAGTTTGGTCACGGCCAATTTGGCCCATGGTTACAACCGTGACGTATTTGCCGTTCCGGGGCGCTCCACAGATAAATTCAGCATAGGCTGTAATAACCTGATCAAACAACAGAAGGCGCATATATTAACATCGGCAGCTGACCTGGTCTATCTGCTCAATTGGGAGGTGGGGGAGCTAGAGAAAACCACTATTCAAAAACAGTTGTTTGTTGAACTTGACGAGGTGGAAAAAACCATTTACGATTATCTGCAAAGCAACGGAAAGCAATTGTTGGATACTATTGCAATTGAATGTCAAATACCTGTTTTTAAGGTGTCATCAACCCTGCTTGCCATGGAAATGAAAGGGGTGATAAGACCCTTGCCCGGAAAAATATTCGAAGCTATTTAGAAGAGGGCATCCCAAGACATTCAAATAACGGGAAACAAGGATTGGTATCCTGAATCATATTTTATTTTTGGGTGGTTTGGGCAGATGTATAAAAGACCCATTGGTCGGTGAGGAGGGGAGAAATGGTCCAGATGGACTTGAAAGTGTCTTTTACCGAAGAAGAAAGCGGCCACATCCGGAATGTTGCGTGGGCGCAACCTTACTTTAATTGGTAAACCGACCAATGGGTTGAAATGACATAAAAGGGAACGGCCGTTCGATTGTAGGTCTTTACCCAGTCTTTTTCAAGGGCCGTGGATTACTTTGTCATCCATTATTCAGGTTTTTTAGGGTGGCCCAATCGTTGATCAGTTCGTTTTTTATGAACTGATTGATTTCCCATTGGTCTCCCATGGGTTTTTTTGTTCCAGGCAAGGGGAGCGCATATGGAAAAGGGCCATATTCAGGTGTAATGGTGATTATGGAACGTTTTTGGATCATGGCATTGCGCAACATCTCCATCCACCAATTTTTAAACCGGTTCAGTTCAGATATATAGGTGGCATCCCTTGGATCGATGACCTGGGGGCTTTGGGACGAACCCACACGCGCATGTATGTGATGGGTATGCTTTATCGCCAAGGCAACCGCTTCTTCCTGATTTTCAAGCAATGTTTCCGCAACACAACACCAATGCGAAAAGTCTGAGGTCAGTTTTAAAAAGGGAAAGGCGGTCAAAAAATGGGAACAAACATGGGCGGCAAAGGGAAATCTGGACCGATGTGTTTCATGGGTAATGGTAACGCCTGTCTCATTTTCTATGGAATGTGCAAGCTCAATCAGTTGGGCATTTTGGTCAAAAGAGAAAAAATCCATCCCTGTATGGGAATTGATCAATAGAGGTCTTTCTTCCGCTAGATTATAAAGGTGCGCCTTGAATTTCTCCTTATGTCTGTCAAAATTACTTTCCTTGGTTTCCCAATGTTGGCCCACAAAATCCATTTCGTATTCCCTGAGGATGTGAAGAACCTCTTTTTTTTCCGGACCCAACGGCAAATCTATTTCAACACCGGAATAACCGGCCTTCTTTACCTTCTCAAGAAAGGATGGCCAAGGTGTTTGCGCACTGCCCCATCGCGGATATATGAATTTAAGCTCCATTTTAAAGGGTCCTGTACATCCCCTATTTATTTCTTACTTTTCTTTTACCCGTGTGGTCAACGCCCTGTTCCCGTTCCATTTCAATCATTTTCTTGGGACGAAAGTTTAAAATGAGGGCCCTTCTTTGGGATGGTGTTGAGTTCCCTTTACTAAAGTGTAATGTATAACCGTCGTGAAAGGTACATCCTCCCGGTTGTAGGGGGATACACTGGGCCCAGCTCGTATCGGCCTCACAGTAAAGCGCCCCTCCCTCAGAGTAGGGTATATGAGGCTTAATGGTATCCTCTTCCTTGGGGACAAACCACATACAGCCATTTTCGTCGTATACGTCATCGAGGGCAATCCAACAACTTACGGCTCTTTTGTCAGGCATTTTTATCCAGTACGCTGCGTCTTGGTGACAGGGAGTGGCCGTATCAGTATAAGGGGCTTTGTTTATGAGCATATCAAAGTCCAGTTCCATATCATCTCCCAGTAGCTGTTTTGCATGGTCCAAAGCCCTTTTATAAGCTGGACTGGCCTTTAATTTGGGCTCAATTGAACTGGGGAGCATGATTTGGGTTATTTTTTCCATGGAATTTTTGACAGTGCCTCCTGCCAAATCACTACGCAGGCCCAGTGAGCGCTCTTTGTCATTCAGTATCGCGTCATAGAGTCCCCTGATTTTTTCTACCTCTTTGGGAGGGACTAAAGAATCCATCTTGACAAAACCGTTTTTGATGAAACTATTTTTCATGGTCCTTGATATTTGTGGAATATATCACAAGATTAGGGGCAATTTTGCCAAAAGTCTACTAAATTCGTAACTCCTTACAATTTTATACATATTGCATGCAAAAGCGAACAAACAGAAGAAGGGTATTCGACCTTGGCACGCGTGGATTCAATGGATGCTTGGATTTTGGGCACTATCATTATACAGAGGTAGAACCCGTATTGGAATCCCATGCACATGAGGGGGCCTTGGAAATATGTTTCTGTCTAAAGGGGCAGCAATATTATCAGGTTGGAAAAGACCTACTGAAACTCACAGGAAACAGTATTGCCATAATCCCTCCCAATACGGACCATAGCTCCGGGGTATATCCTGAAGATATAGGGGAATTGTTTTGGTTGCAAATATCCTTACAGGAAGGTGGGGGCAATTTATGCCACCTTCCCAATGACCAATCCACGTACCTTTTAAGTGAACTTGAGAAAATGGGCAATAGTTTGTTCAAGGGTGCTTTTGGCCTAAAGAATATATTGGAGGGGATGGTGGCCTTGCTTGAATTGCCAGAAACAACTTTTAACAGAATATATCTTGACCATTTAATTGTAAGGCTTCTATTGGAGACCTTGTCCCTAGGGAGGCAATCCCAAACAATGGTGGCTTCTGAGAGAATGGATATTATCACGGGGTATATTGATAACAATCTTTATAGGACGATCGCCATAGAGGAGTTGGCAGATTTGCTTCACGTATCCCCAGTCTATTTTAAATCTTGGTTCAAACAAAGTTTTGGTATTCCTCCACGATCCTACATCAACAGATTAAAAATAGAAAAGGCCAAGGAAGAGTTGCTTTTTAATAAAACGGTCACGGATGTGGCTTTTGGCTTAGGATTTAGTTCATCACAGTATTTTGCCACGGTGTTCAGAAAGCACACGGGACGATCCCCCAGGGCCTATATTGCTTCACTACGATAAAAACAGTGGATATTTTGGCGAAAAAAGATTGGAAATGAAGTATTTGGGCAATGTTTATAGAGACCAAAGGGTCGGTAAGTAATAAAAATAGGGTAATTCCTTGTGACAATTGTGCCGTTTACCCTGTTTGGGGAGACCCATATCCAGGAAAGCAAGCTAGAATAAATATGTAGTGTGTTACGAAACCGACCAGGTGGTAGAAAGTCCCTTTATCAATATCCCACTTTTCCCCGAACCCTTTTCAGTACTTCATTGGCTACCTTTCGGGCTTTTTTGGCGCCGGACTCCAAGGCATCATCAACCTCATCCAAATGGCCCATATAATACTCAAACCGTTCCCTGGCCTCCCCAAATTTTTCCAACATTAATTCATAAAGGGCCTGTTTTGCATGGCCATATCCATAATTGCCATTTAGATAATTTTGACGCATTTGGGCCACTTGGTCAGCAGACCCTAAAAGTTGGTACAGGGCAAAGACATTGTCAGTGTCCGGATTTTTAGGATCTTCCATGGGCGTACTGTCCGTTACAATCCCCATTACCTGTTTTCGTAATTTTTTGTCAGGTTGAAAGATATTGATGGTATTGCCTTTGCTCTTGCTCATTTTTTCCCCGTCGGTTCCCGGGACATACATGGTATTTTCATGAACCTTCGCCTGTGGTAGCACAAAGGTTTCCCCCATTTGGGAATGGAATCGGGACGCCACATCACGGGTCATCTCCAGATGTTGCAATTGGTCCTTGCCCACAGGAACTATTTCCGCATCATACAAGAGAATGTCAGCGGCCATGAGCATGGGATAGGTAAAGAGCCCGGCATTGACATCGGCCAATCGGTCTGCCTTGTCCTTAAAGGAGTGGGCCAAGGTCAAGCGTTGATACGGAAAAAAACAGCTGAGATACCATGCCAATTCCGCCGCTTGGGGAACATCGCTCTGTCTGTAAAAAACGGTTTTTTCAATATCGAGTCCAAAGGCAAGCCAAGCCGCCGCTGTGGCATAGGTATTATTGCGAAGCTCCTCCCCATTTTTGATTTGTGTGAGCGAATGCATATCAGCAATGAAAAGAAAGGATTCATTTTGGGAATCCCTAGCCATTTCCGTGGCGGGTATAATGGCACCTAAAATATTGCCCAAATGCGGTACTCCCGTACTTTGTATGCCTGTTAAGACTCTTGCCATTCAAGATTGTTTTGTGTGCAAATGTAACCAATAAAAGACATGGGACCGCTGCACTATTGGAAGTGGCACATGGGACGCCATACTACAAGGCAAAATATATCATTTAGGTACTTGATTCCCTATGTCTATTGCTTGCCACGATTGCCGCCACACCCTAATTTTTGTTCCAGTTGACAAGGGTATGGTTGTAGGGGCAAGAGGAGAATTTTTTGGTCAATTCAGAGCGTTAAGACGTGTTCATTCCCTACCTTTGAACCCACTAAATGGCCAGCCAAAACCCAGATTTCCCATTACGGACCATTATTTTTTTAAATGACAAGATTTACAAGTCCCGCAGAGGCCGTTTCCCTCATAAAATCGGGGGATAGGGTTTTTTTACAGGGTGCCGCCATGACTCCCAATGCCTTAATTGATGCCATGTGTGATAGACATAAGGAGTTGAAGGATGTTGAGTTGGTCTCCATACATACGGAGGGGCGGGCAAAGTATTCGGAAGAGCCCTATTCACACTCCTTTTATTTGAACACTTGCTTTGTGGGAAGCAACGTTCGTAAGATGACCAACTCTGTCAACGGAGCATATATTCCTATTTTCCTGAGTGAAATCCACCTTCTTTTCCGAAGAAGGGTGCTGCCATTGGATGTGGCCATGGTTCAGGTATCGCCTACTGACAAACATGGTTATTGCTCCTTGGGTGTCTCGGTGGCCATTGCGCTTCCAGCGGTCCAAACGGCAAAAAAGGTAATTGCACAGGTCAATCCCAATGTTCCGCGAACCCATGGAGATGGAATTTTACATATGGATGACATTGATTGTGCCGTGGAGTTGGATATTCCCATTCATCGTCACGACTTGGCACCCATTTCGGACATTGAGCGTAAAATAGGCAGGCATGTTGCCGAGTTGATCGAGGATGGGGCCACCCTACAGATGGGGATTGGGAATATTCCAAATGCCGTATTGAACAATTTAGGGGGGCACCAACGCTTGGGAATTCATACGGAAATGTTTTCTGATGGGGTATTGCCGCTGATCGAAAGAGGGGTGGTTACAGGAAGTGATAAGGAAATAAAAACGGGAAAGGTGGTGACTTGCTTTGCCGTTGGGTCCCAAAAGCTCTATGATTTTGTTGATGACAATCCCCTTGTACACTTTAAGGAAGCTGGTTATACCAATGACGCGGCCATTATTCGTAAGAATCCAAAAGTGACGGCCATTAACAGTGCCATTGAGATTGACCTTACGGGACAAGTATGTGCTGACACCATAGGAAGCCTGCAATATTCAGGTGTGGGAGGCCAGATGGATTTTATAAGGGGAGCGGCACTTTCAGAGGGAGGAAAGCCTATTTTTGCCATGCCCTCTACCACGGTAAAAGGGATTTCAAAGATTACCCCGCAACTTAAAAAGGGGGCAGGCGTGACCACGACAAGGGCGCACGTGCATTATGTGGCTACCGAGAATGGTGTCGTTAACCTTTTTGGAAAGAACTTGAAGCAACGGGCAGAAGCCTTGATTTCCATTGCCCATCCAGACCATCAGGAGCATTTGGAAAAGGCTGCCCACGAACTTTTGTGGGCTTGACATGGGTTGGGCCAACACATCCTTTTTGTTTTATACCCTTTAAGGGGAAGCGGATTGCCA
>JBFOLQ010000263.1:0-5074 GCA_040830145.1 Flavobacteriaceae bacterium
AGATTTGGAAACCAAGGGCGATAAGATTTTTTTCAGGATATTCAATACCAAACCGGCAATTAAACAGCAAACTGAACAAGGAGCCTTGGGGTTGGAAAATGTAAAAAAACAATTGGAACTGCTCTACCCAGATGCGCACAGCTTGCAGATCAATGATGGGAATGATGGTTTTTTGGTCTCTTTAATCGTAAAACAGTATTGATGTACAGGTGTTTGATTGTTGATGATGAAGCGTTGGCCAGGGAGCTTATCAAAAAACACTTGGACCAATTGGATGATTTTGAGATTGTCGCTTCTTGCGAAAATGCCATTGACGCCCGCCGAATTTTGCATCAGCAACAGGTGGATCTATTGTTTTTGGATATAGAAATGCCTGTGTTGCGGGGTACGGACTTCTTCAAAAACCTGATCAATAAACCCAAGGTTATTTTTACCACTGCATATCGTGATTATGCGATTGATGGTTTTGACCTCAATGCTGTGGACTATCTTTTGAAGCCAATCACGTTTGGCCGTTTCCTCACGGCCATCGAGAAATTTGTGAACCTGCAATCCACCATGTCCCCCCCATCCCTTACTGCTACTGAATCGGAGAAGAATGATTTTGTATTTGTTCGGAAAGATAGAAAGCAAGTAAAGGTTATGTTCAATGACATACTTTATATTGAAAGCGTAAAGGATTATATCAAAATACACTTGACCGGTGAAAGCCACTTGGTCAAACATAGCTTGACCGCTTTTGGAGAGCAATTGGATGCACGTTTTTTGCGAACACACCGCTCATACATTGTGAACACCAATAAGATTACGGCCTATACCAAATACGATGTTGAGATTGGCGATATTGAAATTCCCATTGGGGAGCGTAATAGGACAATGGTCATCAAGCAGATTTCCAAATAGGTGTACCTGGGCCAAAAGATAAAAAGCCCTGACGGAAGGTCAGGGCTTTTCTGTTAGTGAAATTTAGTGTTTGGTGTTTCTTATTCCTGCATGGTCATCAGGAACTCTTCGTTGCTACGGGTCTGCTTAAAGCGTTGTTCTATAAATTCCATGGCCTCAATAGGGTTCATATCGGCCAAGTACTTACGCATAATCCACATACGTTGAATAGTGTTTTCATCCAATAACAGGTCATCCCGTCGTGTGGAGGAGGAGACCAAATCTATGGCAGGGAAAATCCTACGGTTTGATATTCTTCGATCTAATTGGAGTTCCATATTACCGGTACCCTTGAATTCCTCAAAGATAACCTCGTCCATTTTTGAGCCCGTCTCCGTAAGGGCGGTGGCGATAATGGATAGCGATCCGCCGTTCTCTATATTACGGGCGGCACCAAAGAATCGTTTGGGCTTGTGCAGGGCGTTGGCATCAACACCTCCACTCAATACCTTTCCCGATGCAGGTTGTACCGTATTATAGGCTCGCGCCAATCGGGTGATGGAGTCGAGTAGGATAACAACATCATGCCCACATTCTACCAATCGCTTTGCTTTTTCAATGACAATATTGGCCACACGAACATGCTCTGTAGCTTCTTTGTCGAACGTGGAGGCCACAACTTCTCCGCGCACGTTCCGCTGCATATCGGTTACCTCTTCAGGGCGTTCATCAATCAAAAGGATGATTTGGTATACCTCTGGGTGGTTGGCGGCAATGCCATTGGCAATATCCTTTAGCAACATGGTCTTTCCCGTTTTGGGTTGGGCCACGATCATACCCCTTTGTCCTTTTCCAATGGGTGAGAACAAGTCTATGATTCTTGTGGAAATGTTGCCTTGCTTCTCGGCCAAGTTGAACTTTTCCCTTGGGAAAAGGGGTGTCAGGTGCTCAAAGGACACCCTGTCCCGTACTACTTGGGGATCAATACCATTGATTTTGTTCACTTTGATCAACGGGAAGTACTTTTCACCCTCCTTGGGCGGTCGTACGTTGCCAAGCACCGTATCCCCAGTTTTAAGCCCAAAGAGCCTTATTTGTGATTGGGACACGTAGATATCGTCAGGTGAGGACAGATAATTATAATCAGATGACCTCAGGAAACCATACCCATCTGACATAATGTCCAGGACCCCTTCGGCCTCAATAATGCTGTCGAATTCATATTCAGGGGCCTTATATCTGTTTTTGAGCGTTTTGTCAAAATTACTGTTATGCTTGTCCTGTTGGTTGTTGTTTTTATGGTGATTCTTTTTGTTCTGCCCATTATTTTTATAATGGCCTTTTCTACGTTCATTGGACCCTTGGGCATCATCACTTTGTGTATCACCCTTACTTTTGTCATTTGGGGTCTTTTCCTTCTGCATTCGGGCTCTTGTCTTCTTTTGGTTTTCCCTTTTCTCCTGTTTCTCTTTCTCTTGGTCTTTGGTGCCATTTTCAGAAACAGACTTGGGATTGGCCGCCTGTATATCTAGAATTTTATAGACCAGGTCCAATTTTTTGAGCGTCCTGTACTTGGGGAGGTTCAATTCTTTGGCGATTTCCTGTAGTTCAGGAAGTTTCTTCGCCTTAAGTTCAGAAATTTCAAACATTAAAAACGGTATGGATTGAATAACTATTTCAGTTGGGTGATTTACTAATAGAGGTGTATTGTTGTCAAGGGTATTACTCCGGGAAGATTTTCCCTTTGGTGGTGTCGTTATATCGTATAACGAGGCAATATTACAAATAATTTTCAATATATAGGGCATTTTTTTAAAAAGACCATGTATTTTTGTCCCTGCAATTTTGGATTCAGGGAAATGATACAACGGATTCAGTCAGTTTTTTTGTTGCTGGTGGCAATTTTGGCGGCTGTGTTACCGTTTTTCCTGTATCTCTGGACTTTGGAAGACGGAAATATTGTGTATGCAAAGGATGAAATGATTATTTCCATTGCCTTTTATGTTTCAGGAATCCTTGCGCTGATAGCAATTTTTATGTTCAAGAACCGAAAGAATCAATTTGTGTTGAACAGATTGAACATCATATTAAATCTTTTTTTACTGGGATTTTTCGTGTATCGATCACTAAACGTATCCGGAGAGACCATGGTCTCTGAGAAGGGTATTGGGATGCTGATTCCTATTTTTTCTATCGTGTTTTTGGTTCTGGCCAACAGGGCCATAAAAAAGGATGAAGATCTTGTAAAATCTGTAGACCGACTGCGTTGAACCCAAAATCTTAGTAGTATTAGTGCGTAAACCCCGATAAACTTGTTTCATCGGGGTTTTTTACCCTCTTTTTCCAAGCTCTATGACCTCCAAATTTTGAATGGAACTTCCATCGATTTCGAACCTGAGCATGGTACGCATTTGGTGAAACCCATGTTTGCCACAGGCCCCGGGATTCATATGCAATACTCCGAGTTCCTTATGGTTCATCACCTTAAGAATATGTGAATGTCCACTAATAAAGAGCTTGGGGGGATTTTCTCTGATTAATGAACGGGTTCGGGAATTGTATTTGGGGGGGTACCCCCCAATATGTGTCATGAACACGGGAACCTCCTCGCACAAAAACCGGACGTCGAGGGGAAATTCTCGCTGTATGGTGGCGTCATCAATATTGCCATGCACGGCCCTGAGGGGTTTTAACCCTTTAAGCGTATCAGTCACGTTAAGGTCACCTATGTCCCCAGCATGCCAAATCTCATCGGCTTGTTTGGCATACTTAAGAATAGTATTGTCCATGTGGCCATGGGTATCGGAAAGCAGCAATATTTTGGTCATTGTTCGTTATTTGTTAGCGGTTCTTCGTCTTATGCCATTCGCTCAATGCCTTCCCACTTTTTATTTTCAACATTCCACTTCGTACTTCATGCTTCATCACATGTCCTTTGAAAAAGGCTACCTTTGTAAGCTGCAAAACTAAGGTTTCCATTGCGATATTTTGTTCAGTTTTCCTATGATGGTTCTGCCTATCACGGTTGGCAACGACAGCCATCGGATGTGTCCGTGCAACAAATAATGGAAGAGTCTTTCTCCACCTTGCTGGGGCGGTCGGTGGAATTGGTTGGCGCTGGGCGTACCGATGCCGGGGTACATGCACGTGAGATGTTCGCGCATTTTGATGTGGCCGGATGTGATACGGATGATTTGGTATATCGTCTCAATGCATTTTTACCGAAGGATGTTGCCATAAAGGATATTTTTCAAGTAGGGGAAACGGCCCATGCACGGTTTGATGCCTTGGAGCGTACGTATGAATACTGGGTGGTACAAGAAAAAAACCCATTTCTTTTTGATTTTGCCCATTATGTACGACACCCCTTGGATATTGAAAAGATGAATGAAGCGGCCCACATTTTACTGGAGCACACTGACTTTGAATGTTTCTCTAAATCGAGGACAGATGTCAAGACTTTTTTATGCGATATACGTAGGGCACAATGGGAAAAAAAGCCTGATAAATGGGTGTTTACCATAGTCGCTGACCGGTTTTTGCGAAACATGGTGAGGGCCGTTGTGGGCACCTTGCTGGAAGTAGGCCTCGGTAAGAATCCCCCACATTTTGTTAACGATGTCATAAAAAGCGGGAATCGTTCCATGGCGGGACCTTCGGTGCCCGCAAAAGGGTTATATTTGACCAAGGTTTTATACCCCAAAACCATAATGTTGCATGGCTAAGGAAACGGGCAAGGCATTTGACTTTCGACTCTTTAAACGGATACTTGGTCATACCAAGCCATACCGACTTACCTTTTATGGGGTGGCCTTGGCGGGCATCCTACTTTCTACCTTTGCCGTATTGACCCCGGTTATTATGAAGGAACTGGTGAATGGGGCTATCCGAGAGGGGAATGAAGAACGTTTACTTACCCTGACCTTTTACCTTTTGGCCGTGTTGGTGGGGCAAGTCCTTGGCCAGCTTTTTTTCAATTATTACGCCAATTGGTTGGGAGAGTCTGTCATCCGTGATGTGCGGGTTCGTCTATTCAAGCACATGGTGGGCTTTAGGAAGAAGTATTTTGACAATTCTTCCCTTGGGGTGTTGGTGACCCGGGCCGTTGCCGATATGCAGCGTATAGGTGAGATCTTTAGTCAAGGATTCTTTATGATTGTGGCGGATCTTTTAAAAATGGTCGCGGCGGCGG
>JBFOLQ010000264.1:0-2493 GCA_040830145.1 Flavobacteriaceae bacterium
CATCCATGACCGCTTTAATCGCGGGAGGCACCAACACATGTGACGCCAGAATGGAATAATTCCCCAAACCCTTTCTATGGGCATGGATTACTGACAGGGCATTGGCCGGGGCGGTTGTCTCAAAACCTACGGCAAAGAAGACCACTTCTTTGTCCGGATTGTCCTCCGCAATCCTTACCGCCTCCAAGGGAGAATACAAAATACGCACATCACCTCCCTCCGCCTTGGCTTCCAGCAATGATTTTTCGGATCCAGGAACACGCAACATATCCCCAAAGGAGCACAATATCACTTCCTTATCCAATGCTAGATGCACCGCCTTATCTATCAGTTTAAGAGGGGTCACACACACTGGACAACCAGGGCCATGTACCATGGTTACCTCCTTGGGAAGCATCTCAATAATTCCATTTTTCACCAGACTGTGCGTCTGCCCACCACACACTTCCATAATGGACCATGGACGGGAAACCGTTTTTTTTATCTCATCCAAGTACTTTTTTGCAAGTTCTGGATCCCGGTATTCTGACAAATATTTCACACGAATAAGTTTAAATTAAGTAACTGATTTAAAATGAAATACAAAAAATTAAGTCTAAATCAAACAAGATATAAGACGTAGGGCACGGACTTGGCTCTTTTCCCTTGCTTCTCTTTTCGTTCACTCCTTTTTCGGAAGGTAATCATCAATATCTTCAAGTTCTCCCAATTCCCCTATTTCTTCGAGGTACTTAAAGGTCTTTTGGGCCTCTTCTTCATCAATTTTGCTAATGGCCACGCCCACGTGCACCAATACGTAATCACCTACATCGGCATGGGGCAACATCTCCAAACTCGCCTCCTTTACAATACCTCCAAAAGTAACTTTGGCCATGCGCACCATACCATTGTGTTCCAATGAAATACTGTTGATCTTCCCTGGTACCGCTAAACACATATCATCCTTTTTAATTGTTTATAATATACTCATGATACATCAATTGCCCAAATGAAATATTTTCGTCATTGGGCGACAATTCCTTATTGTACAAAATGGTTAATTGGGCCTCTTGGGCCAGCCCACCCAATTGCTTCCTCAAATAGGCATTTTGAAATACGCCTCCGCTGCAAGCAACGATTTTCACTCCCTCCCTTTGGGCGATGGCGACCATGCTTTTGGCCAAGGTATGGATAAAGCTTGCCGCCAGTCTATCCTTAGCCACCCCTTTTTTAATCGCTTTGAAGAGATTATTGATAATCCCATGGGATGGAATTGTAGCACTGATGCCCTCCCCCTCCAGAAAATCGAGTAAATCATCTCCCTGATAAGAAGTAGCCGCTTGTTCCAAAATCATGGCAGCCTCCCCTTCAAACGTATTGGTATCACACAAATCCAATGCCGAAGCGGCCGCATCGAACAACCGGCCCACAGAAGAAGTCTTCAACGTATTGTTGGCACCAATAATCTGATAGATACGCCACTGACTGGCATTGAATTTCGCCCGTATCCCTTCGTGGTGTTCTCTAGCCAACAAACTCAATAAGGACAATTTGGGTTCCTTGGCCATGGTATCATTGGCCAACCAATTATAAGGAGTGAAATGGGACACACGGGACATCTGCCCATGCTGATAGACAAAAAACTCCCCGCCCCAAACAGTCCTATCCGTTCCCATGCCCGTGCCATCCCACACCACTCCCAATATTTTTTCAGGGGTGTCATGAAGATGGTGTTCTCCCAAAACACTTGCAAAATGGGCCTTATGGTGTTGTATTTCCGCCACCTTTACCTTCCATTTTTCGGCCAAGGTCCTCCCCAGAACATGGCTTTCGTAATTGGGATGCGCATCCACTAAAATGGTTTGTGGCTTGCAATTAAACAATTGTACATACTGTTCAATCGCATTTTCGTATCGCCTTAAGGATGCATAGCTATCCAGATTACCGAAATAGGGGCTCACGTAAGTATGCGCATTGGGCACATAGGCAAACGTACTTTTTAGGTGCGCACCCATGGCCAATACCCCCTGTGTTACCAATGGGGCATTTAGACAATTTGGGGCCATCCCCCTGGAACGCCTAAGAACAATGGATTGGCTCCCAACAAGCTTCACCACACTATCATCCTGTGGAAATTGAATGGCCAGGTCATGATGCAAAAAATAATCGGCCACCTTTTGCAATTGTCGCTGCGCCCGTTTTTGCTCGGCAATGATGGGTGAACCGTGTAGATTACCACTGGTAGCCACTATGGGTCTTCCCAATACAGCCATCAAAAGTTCCAACAAGGCCGAGGAAGGCAACATGACACCTATTTGTTCCAAATGGGGAGCGATGGCATGCGTGGCGATTAAAGGCGATTTGGGGTGTCCCAAGATAACTATGGGGGCTTCCTTTCCACATAAAGCGTCCTCTTCTTCCTTGGACACCTGAAAATCAACCTTGACTCTTTTCAATGAGGGGTAGAGCACTGCAAAAGGCTTTGTAGGGCGTAATTTTCTTTTTCGCAGTTCC
>JBFOLQ010000265.1:0-2475 GCA_040830145.1 Flavobacteriaceae bacterium
CGTTCCATCCCAATTTTTCTTCAAATGGTTATTTTTATATAAACTATAATCCCGATGTGTCCCGTACCCGGGTTTGTAGGTTTCAGGTATCGGCTTCTAATCCCAACCAAGCGGATCCCAATAGTGAAACCTTAATTTTGGAATTTCAACAACCCTTTAACAATCATAATGGGGGACAGTTGGCCTTTGGGCCGGATGGTATGCTGTATATTTCTTCCGGTGATGGGGGTTCTGGTGGCGATCCCGATGGTCATGCCCAAAACCTGACCAATCTTTTGGGGGCTATTCTGCGCATAGATGTGAATACTCCTGCAAACGGGCTTAATTATGGGATTCCAGCGGATAATCCCTTTTTGGGACAACCGGGTGCCCGGGGGGAAATATATGCCTATGGTCTTCGCAACCCTTGGCGGATGAGCTTTGATGTCAACGACGGGACCTTATGGACCGGTGATGTGGGCCAAAACGAATACGAAGAAATTGATATCATCAAAAAAGGAGCGAATTATGGTTGGAACATTTTGGAAGGGAACCATTGCTTTAATGCGAACTCCTGTGATACGGAAGCTTATGAGGCCCCTATTTTTGAATATCCGCAAACCAATAAAAACCAATCCGTTACGGGAGGTTATGTATACCATGGGAGTACAGTGGAACAGCTAAGTGGGAAGTATGTCTATGGCGATTTTGTCTCCGGTCGTATTTGGACCCTGGAAACCAACGGGAGTGCCAACACTGAAATCATGGATACCAACTTAGGGATTGCCTCCTTTGGTACCGATGCCCAAAACGAACTGTATATCTGTGCCTTCGATGGCAAGGTGTACAAGTTTGTGGAGGAATGATCTTAATGCGCCTTCAAATATTTTGAATCGATATAAAAAGTACCAAAGGGCAGTAATGCTGCTATAAATAGGATGGCATATCGCTTCATGCCCCATTTCATTCTTTTACATACCCAAAAAGCCAAAAGGGCGTAGGCAATGAACAAAACACCATGTACATTTCCAATATAGATATTGGGCTCCCTGATTTCAGCCCAATATTTCAATGGCATACTGATTCCGAACAACATCAAATACGAAATACCTTCTAAAATGGCAATGGACCTAAAAATTGGCAACATATAATACGGGTCAATACGGTTTAAAATTAGTGACCTCCCGGTCATAGGAAGGCACTATTTGTTTAATGTGGTGTTCCATATGGTACAAATAATCCCATACCAAATATGCAAGTGAACCCTTTTCACCTTGTGGGAGCTTGTTCATACAGATTTGGTCAAAGTTGTGTTCAGAGGTTTTTTTATCCAGAATCCCCAGTGGTAACCCTTTGATGAGAAATCCCACATGACGGTTGGCCATGATCCAGGTAGTAAGGATTTCAGTGCCGTCCCTTGTTTGGTATTGGTTACGTTCAACCCAATGTTCTTGGTCATAACCGTCAAAAATGAGATTGTCTTGTTTTTCCGCACGTAAAAACCGTTGATGGTTGTTATAGGCAGAATCAATCAAATGGCCCATTATTTCTTTTTTGGACCACTTATGTGGCGCTGGCTTTAAGTCAAGTTCCATATGGGGAATTTCCTTGATTGACAAGGTAGCCTTTGAAACAATCTGATCTAAAGTGATTGCGTAATCCACAGCTTACCAATGGGTTTACAAATGGATGACCTCATCATAGGCGTCGGCCACGGCCTCCATCACCGCTTCGCTCATGGTGGGGTGGGGATGGACCGCCTTGAGTACTTCATGCCCTGTGGTCTCCAATTTTCTGGCCACTACGGCCTCAGCAATCATATCGGTGACTCCGGCCCCAATCATATGGCAGCCTAGCCATTCACCGTATTTGGCATCAAAGATAACCTTGACAAAACCATCTGAATGTCCAGATGCCTTGGCCTTTCCACTGGCCGAGAACGGAAATTTACCCACTTTGATATCATACCCCTTGTCCTTGGCCTGTTTTTCGGTAAGGCCTACAGAGGCTACTTCGGGCATACAATAGGTGCAACCTGGAATATTGCCATAATCCAACGGCTCAACATGCATGCCGGCAATTTTTTCAACACATAGAATGCCTTCGGCAGATGCCACGTGGGCCAAGGCTTGTCCGGGGGTAACATCGCCAATGGCATAATACCCTGGAATATTGGTCTGGTAGTAGTCGTTCACCAATATTTTGTCCCGGTCTGTGGCAATACCTACATTTTCCAATCCTATGTTTTCGATATTGGACTTGATACCTACTGCAGAAAGTAATATATCCGCTTCAAGGGTCTTGTCTCCCTTTTTGGTCTTTACGGTGGCTACAACGCCCGATTTGGATGTTTCCACTTGGGTCACTTCAGAGGAGGTCATCACCTTAATACCCGTCTTCTTAAAACTACGCTCCAATTGTTTTGAGACATCTTCATCCTCAACAGGTACTATGGAGGGCATATATTCCACAATGGTAACCTCGGTTCCCATGGCA
>JBFOLQ010000266.1:0-5185 GCA_040830145.1 Flavobacteriaceae bacterium
CATTTGAACTCGTACTTTTACACCATGACACCATCGGTCAAGATCATTGAATGTCCTCGGGATGCCATGCAGGGTATTAAACCCTTTATTCCAACAGAGGATAAGGTACGTTATATACAATCGTTGTTGGGCTGTGGTTTTGATACGATTGACTTTGGCAGTTTTGTGTCGCCCAAGGCCATACCACAAATGGTGGATACGGCTGAGGTATTGGCCAAGCTCGATCTTTCGGAAACGACAAGCAAACTCTTGGCCATTGTGGCCAATGTGCGGGGTGCCAAGGATGCAGTTTTGCACCCAGAGATTGCGTATTTGGGATATCCATTCTCCATTTCCGAGAATTTTCAGATGCGAAATACCCATAAGACCATTGCCCAGTCGGTTGAAGTACTTAAAGAGATTTTGGCCTTGGCATCCAAAAATGGCAAACAAGTGGTGGTTTATATCTCCATGGGTTTCGGAAACCCATATGGAGACCCCTGGAACGTGGAGATTGTGGGGGAATGGACGGAGAAGTTGGCTGCAATGGGGGTGGGGATCCTGTCGCTTTCAGACACAGTGGGCACCTCAGAACCGCAGACCATTGATTACCTATTTTCCAATTTGATTCCGACATACCCGCATATTGAGTTTGGGGCCCATTTGCATACCACCCCCACCAAATGGTTTGAAAAAGTGGAGGCGGCCCATAGGGCAGGTTGCCGTCGTTTTGATGGGGCCATTAAAGGCTTTGGGGGGTGCCCTATGGCCAAGGATGAACTTACAGGAAATATGCCTACTGAAAAGATGCTTTCTTATTTTACCACTGAAAGGGTGGAGCATGGCGTAAACATGATGGCCTTTGAGGCAGCCCATAACAAGGCCACGGAGTTGTTCTCCCTGTATCACTAGTCAATAACCCTTTGTTTACGGGCTGAGATTCCCCCCTGAACACCATTGTTAGTATTTATTTAGATTTATTTAAAATAGTTCTTGTGAAAAAGACTCAGGCGGATTACATTTGCCCATCACTTAATTTAAAATAAGTCTAAATAGAAATTATAAATGAAAAAACTGACTTTCTTGATCGCATTGGGTACCACTATTTTAACCAATGCCCAAATTTCCACGGATTCAATAGCCTTGGATCCCCAAAAACAGTTAAATGCGGCCCAGCGTTTGTTATCTGGGAATTATGCTTCGGCTGTAACGGTAGGGGCCTATGGGGAAATGCTCTACAATCAGCCAGAGGCAGATAATGGGGAGCTCGATATACAACGACTGGTACTCTTATTCGGATATCGATTTGATGATCGGACCCAGTTTGTTACTGAAATTGAATTTGAACATGTTGAGGAGGTTTTTGTGGAACAAGCCTTTGTAAACTATGCGGTAGGGGACAATGTTAGTCTAAGGGGAGGATTGATGCTCGTCCCAATGGGAATAGTCAACGAATTTCACGAACCTACCACGTTCAATGGTGTAGAGCGCCCAGCTATGGACAATGCCATTGTACCCACTACGTGGCGGGAGTTGGGTATTGGTGCTACGGGGAGGTTCAACGACATTTCATTGGGGTACCAGGCCTATATATTCAATGGATTTAAGTCCACTGCATCAGATGGGGAAGATGGTGTCACGGGATTCTTGAAGGGTTCCAATGGATTGAGGGGTGGACGCCAAAAGGCCATTAAGTCAACGGTTGATAGTCCTACGTTTTCCACCAAGTTGGATTACTACGGAATACCCGGATTACGGCTGGGGCTCGCCACCTATTTTGGGAAGACACAGGCAGCCGATGATGTTGAGGATTTGGAGGGGGCCAATGTGGGAATTTCAATGTTTGGCCTGGATGCCCGCTATGCCTACAAAAAATGGACTGCGAGGGGACAGTTTATACATGCCTCTCTATCCGATACAGAGCAGTATAATGCTCTTACGGGACGGGATTTGGGCAGTGCGCTCCAAGGTTGGTATTTAGAAGGAGGTTACAACCTATTGCCCAGGGGGAAACGCCAAAAACTGTTTGCTTTTACCCGATATGAGAAATATAACACCCATGCGGATACAGCAGGCTCACTAGAACAAAATGAAGCATACGATCGTACTGATATCACTACAGGGCTCACCTATCATATTGCTCCTGGAGTGGTGGTAAAGGGTGATTATCAATTTAGGTCAAATGCAGCCGATGGCTCTGATGTAAAGGATAGACTGAACTTCGGGTTGGGCGTTTGGTTTTAATGGAAATGGGACGGGGTCCGGATTGAGCCTTTTAATTCGGACCTTCAATCCCAAAAGATACCATTTTACCGGACTGGGATTTAAATTGTTGATAAATAAGATTCGCTATTTTATTTAAGATTAATTCTAAACAAGTTATATTTGACCCATGGGAAAAGCTAAATATCTTGTCTTTCTTGGATCATTGTTTTTGATGGCCTTTGGCTTGCCCGAAAAACTCGACAAAAAGGTTCGCAAAGAAATAACTTCCCATTTTGGGATGGGCCAATTTCAGTTGCAGGATATCGCGATTCCCCATGCTGTCTCCGATCAATTACCCATGGCCATATCGGAAAGTAATTTTTTTGGAATCTATAATGGGGATGACAACTCCTTGACGGGATATGCATTTGTCGATAGGGCCCCTAGCAAAACGGCCCAGTTTGATTATTTGGTGCTTTTTTGCCCCGATTTAAAAGTTGTACACAGTAAGGTGCTTATTTATCGGGAAGAGTACGGGGGAGAGATTGGGAGTAAGCGTTGGCTGAGACAGTTCTTGGGAATGTCTGGCAAGGATAGAGTAGCTGTCGGTGAGAATGTTGATGGTATTTCAGGGGCAACAATCTCCGTCCGTTCCATGACCCGATCCATGGATAATTTGTTACAATCCATTGGGATTCTTCGTGAAAAAGGTATTTTGGACCATGGTTCTTGACGGACTGCTTCCAGGTCTTTCCAAGGACCTCAAACTTTTTGTTGCAACCTTTGTCGTTGTTCTTTCCATTGGATTTTTTACAGGTTTGGGTTTCGTACGGCATACGAACGCCACCACTCCATCAGGTATAGAGGAAAACTACTTGGGAAATGAGGAGATAGAGGAGGTGGAAGTGATGCGTTTTAAAAAGAGCGAACGAGAAATGCTGACGATTATCCATTCCCATATCCTTTCCATGTCGTTAATTTTCTTCGTATTGGGAATATTGGTTTGGATGACCCGATTGCCCCGGATGTGGAAATTGTTCTTGACCATAGAACCCTTTGTGTCCATCATATTGACTTTTGGGGGCATCTATTTTCTATGGAAGGGCCTCCTGTGGATGCGGTATGTGGTCCTATTTTCAGGAGCGGTAATGACCTTGAGTTTCACGGCTTCTGTATTGGCTGTTTTTTTGTCCCTTTGGGGAAAGCCCATTTCTTCCCATCGAACCAAATAAAGTGGTATATTTGCCCGCAATTAATCCTTAATTGCCATGGAAGCCCACCACCAAAAAATTCTCGGGGAAGGCCTTACGTACGACGATGTACTCTTGGTTCCCGCCTATTCCCAAGTATTGCCCCGTGAAGTTGATATCCGTACCAAGTTTACCAAGAACATAACCATCAACATTCCTGTGGTCTCCGCAGCTATGGATACCGTCACCGAGTCACGTATGGCGATTGCCATGGCCCGTGAAGGGGGCATAGGGGTACTGCACAAAAACATGGCCATGGAGCAGCAGGCTGCCAAGGTGCGAAAGGTAAAGCGGGCGGAAAGTGGTATGATCATGGATCCCGTGACCCTTCCCCAGACAGCCTTGGTGCAGGATGCAAAGGCTACCATGAAGGAATATAGTATTGGGGGAATCCCCATAGTGGATGGGAACGGAAAGCTCATAGGCATCGTCACCAACCGTGACCTTCGCTTTGAAAAGAACAACGACCGGCCACTTTCCGAAGTAATGACCTCTGAAAATTTGGTAACGGCCCGTGAGGGGACCACTTTGGCGGAGGCCGAGGATATTCTTCAGGACAACAAGATTGAAAAGCTCCCTGTGGTGGATGGGAACTATAAGCTGGTGGGCCTTATCACATTCCGGGATATTACCAAACTCACCCAAAAGCCCTTGGCCAATAAGGACAAATATGGCAGGTTGCGGGTGGCTGCGGCCCTTGGGGTGACCCACGATGCCCTGGACCGTACCGCTGCCTTGGTAAAGGCGGGGGTTGATGCCGTGGTCATTGATACGGCCCATGGGCATACCAAAGGCGTGGTGGAAGTATTGAAAAAAGTAAAACGGCAATTCCCCGATTTGGATGTGATTGTCGGGAATATTGCTACGGCCGAAGCAGCAAAATATTTGGTAAAGGCCGGTGCCGATGCCGTGAAGGTGGGGATTGGCCCTGGATCCATATGCACCACTCGGGTGGTGGCCGGGGTGGGCGTCCCCCAGTTATCAGCAGTAATGGAAGTTGCTGCTGCCATCAAGGGTACTGGGATTCCGGTGATAGCCGATGGGGGCATCCGGTATACCGGGGATATTCCCAAGGCGATTGCGGCGGGGGCCGATACCGTCATGTTGGGATCCCTTTTGGCGGGTACAAAGGAGTCACCGGGGGAAACCATTATCTATGAAGGCAGAAAGTTCAAAAGCTATAGGGGCATGGGCTCCGTCGAAGCCATGAAGGAAGGCTCCAAAGACCGTTACTTCCAGGATGTGGAGGACGATATCAAGAAATTGGTGCCGGAAGGTATTGTAGGAAGGGTGCCCTATAAGGGGGAATTGTACGAGAGTATCCATCAATTTGTAGGCGGACTGCGAGCCGGGATGGGCTATTGTGGGGCCAAGGACATCGCTACCCTGCAGGATAAGGGACAGTTTGTCAAAATTACGGCCAGTGGTATCAAGGAGAGCCACCCACATGATGTTACCATAACCAAGGAAAGCCCTAATTACAGCCGGTAACCCGAAGAGGATACTCTTTCGTCCGTACATCTGCTTTGTTCGAGAGCCCATGGGGTATGTGGTAACAGGCGAGCATCGGTCCCTTGGGAACCGTTAGAAACCCAAAAGCCTCCATTTCGCATGTTATGGCTCCAATTTCGATTCGGCACAACTTTTTTGATGTTTTGCTTTCCCGAAAGACATCTTTTTTTCCCTTCATACAATATCAGGACGGTTTTGGTGTTAATTCATTAATTGTAAGGGATTACTTGTTATAGGGG
>JBFOLQ010000267.1:0-3902 GCA_040830145.1 Flavobacteriaceae bacterium
TTTGTAAACAACCGAACCGGGGTGGGCGATCTGGTCATGGACCCCACCAACCCCAACAAGCTTATTGCCGCCTTTTGGGAACACAAACGTGATCCTTGGTTCTTTACATCGGGAGGTCCAGGAAGTGGGCTCTATATGACCCATGATGGCGGCAATAACTGGAAAAAAATCACGGCGGAAGATGGGTTGCCAAAAGGGGAACTGGGGAGAATTGGCATTGCCATAGCACCCAATAAGCCAAACATGGTCTATGCGCTGGTAGAGGCCAAAAAGAATGCGTTGTACAAATCTGAGGACGGAGGATTCAAATGGAAAAAAGTCAATGATAAGAATG
Source organism: Flavobacteriaceae bacterium (assembly GCA_040830145.1). GTDB lineage: Bacteria > Bacteroidota > Bacteroidia > Flavobacteriales > Flavobacteriaceae > JBFOLQ01. The sequence continues at coordinate 335 of JBFOLQ010000267.1, forward strand.
ACATTGGCAACCGCCCATTTTATTATTCTGAAATCTATGTGGACCCCCAGAACGAAAACAGGGTATTTTCCATCTTCACCTATGTCAACGTGTCTGAGGACGGCGGTAAAAATTTCACCCAGTTGATGCCCGCGTATGGTGTGGACAATGGGGTTCACCCAGACCACCATGCCTGGTGGATCCATCCCGAGAACGGGCAGTTTATGATTGACGGAAACGATGGGGGCATGAACATTACCAAAGATGGGGGCAAGACATGGCGGTTTATCGGCAACCTACCGGTGGCGCAGTTCTACCATATCAGTACGGACAACGAATTTCCATACAACGTCTATGGTGGTATGCAGGACAATGGTTCCTGGCGCGGTCCGGCCGATGTATGGCGGGCACAGGGCATCCGCAACGGATATTGGCAGGAAATCGCCTTTGGCGATGGTTTTGATGTGGTTCCCGATCGGGACAATAGCCAATTCGGTTATGCCATGAGCCAGCAGGGCTTTGTGAGCAGATACGATTGGAAAACCGGGAACAACTATACCGTACGCCCTACCCCACCCGATGCCGATACCCGATTACGGTTTAATTGGAACGCAGGTATCGGGCAAGATCCCTTTGATAGTGGTACCGTCTATTTTGGGAGCCAATTTGTGCATAAGTCCACTGATAAGGGGCTTACATGGCAGGTCATTTCCCCGGACCTGACGACCAACGATCCCGAGAAACAGAAACAAAGTGAAAGTGGTGGCTTAACCATGGATGCCACCGGAGCTGAAAACCACTGTACCATTTTGGTCATTGAACCTTCCCCTGTGGAAAAGGATATGTTGTGGGTGGGCACCGATGACGGCCGGGTGCACTATACCCAAAATGGGGGACAAAGCTGGACAGAGGTCACGGCCAATATCAAGGGATTGCCCAAAGGCAGTTGGATTCCCCAAATCAGGGCCTCCCAAAAAAACAAGGGTGAAGCGCTGTTGATTGCGAACGACTATCGCAGGTTCAATTATGAGCCCTATGCCTATCGGACCAAAAATTACGGTAAGACCTGGGAACGGATTGTGGACGGAAATGATGTAAAAAGCTATACCCTTGCCATTGTGGAAGATGTCAAAAACCCCAATTTGATGTTTTTGGGTACGGATGATGGCCTATATATTTCCTTTAATGCCGGTCAATCCTGGCAAAAATGGACCAAGGGCTTTCCCACGGTCTCCACCAAGGACCTGGAAATTCACCAAAGGGAAGAAGATTTGGTCATTGGCACCTTTGGCCGTGCTGCTTGGGTGCTGGATGATATTCGCCCCTTACGGGCACTGGCCGGTAATATGGGTATTCTTCAAAAGGATATTGCATTATTTGAAAGTCCCACCGCCTACCAAGCAGCCTATCAACAGGCAACTGGAAGCCGCTTTGGGGGTGATGCTCTCTACAATGGCGACAACCGAAAAAGGGGCGCCATGATCACCTACTATGTAAAAGAGGGAAAAAAGAAGGATGGGAAGAAAAAGGAAAATGCAGGAACGAAAAAGAATAACACGGATACCGGTACGTCGGAAGACAAGAAAATGACAGGGGTCCAAAAGAAGGATTCCATCCAGTTTGATTTCTACGACGGTGCCAGGCGCATCAGGACCTTGAAATACAAGGCCCCAAAAAAAGCGGGCTTTCATAGAATCTATTGGGCCATGAACGAAAAAGGTCCCGATAGGCCCTCCCGAAAAATCAATACCAACAAAAACAAACGGGAACCGGGAGGAATTGGCGTGAAGCCCGGAACTTATAAGGTAGTGGTGCAATTTGGCCATACCAAGGACAGTACTTTTGTCACCGTAAAACCTGACCCCAGAACAACTGTGACACCTTCGGCCATTAATGAAGTATATGAAGCTGGCCAACAACTGAACGGTTATGTGAAAACCGCCGCTGATGCCGTTGCCCAATTAGCGGAGAGTAAGGAAATTGCGAACAGCTTCAAAAAGGAAATGGAAACATTGGATAAGGATGTCTACAAAGAAGCTATAAAAGCTAGTACGGACATCACTAAGCAAATTGATTCCTTGGTAGCGCTCTATCTGGGGAAGGAAGACAAGCGCCAAGGCATTACCAGAAATCCACAGATCACGGTAATGCAGCGCTTGAATACGGCGGGATGGTATGTAGGAAGTAGAAAAACGGGAATTACAGAAACAGAAAAAAGACTTATTACATTCGCAGAGGAAGAACTAAAATCGGCCTTGGACAAGACCAACGCCTTTTTTGCCGATAGATGGAAAGCCTACAGGGATTCTGTAGAAAAACTGGACCTATCGCCTTTTAAGGAAACGGAGACCTTTACCCTTGATTAGGGGTCCAGTACCTGAAAAGAGGGCATGGGACAGGAGGGCTTGAATCAAGAGTCAAGAGGCAAGAAACAAGAAATAAGAACATAGACAAGAGAACAGAGAAGTTGAAATAGACCTAAATATGTTCAAATGAACAACTAAAAATCATCAATAATTTAAAACGAACCGTATGAACAGATTCATGGCATTTGCATTGTGTGCTGCCCTATGTTGGGCCTGCAAGGAAACCCCCAAGGAGCCTTCCCTTGCGGAAACCTTGAAAACCTATACCATTGAACAGATGATGGATAATGAGACCATCCGGGGAGGTAGTTTTTCGCCTGATAAATCCAAACTGTTGGTCACCAGTAATCAATCTGGCGTATACAATATGTATACCATCCCTGTATCTGGTGGTGAACCGACACCGGTAACGGCCTCCGATAGTTCATCCATCCGCGCCATTTCGTATTTCCCCAAGGATGGACGCATGCTTTTTAGCATGGATGACAATGGCAATGAAATCTATCAAATCTACTTACGGGATACCTCTGGCACCGTCACAAATCTCACCCCTGGGGAAGGGGCCCGGTCCGTATTTTATCGTTGGGGCAAGGATGATCACTCCTTCTTTTACGGTTCCAACAAACGGGATAACCGCTTCATGGACCTTTATGAAATGGACACTGAAAGCTATACCCCAAAAATAATCTATCAAAACGATGGAGGGTATAATTTGAACGCCATTTCAGATGATAAACAATACTTGGCCTTGAGCAAGTCCATCAATACCAATGACAGCGACCTCTTCCTATATGACCTTGGGGATGGTTCCATGACCAAGGTGAATCAAAACCAAAGTGCCAATAGTGCCGAGGATTTTTCGCCTGATGGAAAACAACTATACTATACAACGGATGATGGAGTCGAGTTTGCCTACCTGATGGAGTACGATATTGCAGAAAAAACCCATAAAAAAGCCATGGAGCGCAATTGGGATATCATGGGCAGCTATTTTACTGAGAATGGTACCTACCAAGTCACATACGTCAATGAGGATGCCAAGAATGTCATAGAGGTCAGGGATACAAAGACCAACGCTCCCGTGGAACTGCCTTCCTTTGAGAATATGGATATTACGAGTGTTCTTTTTTCGGATGATGAGCAATGGATGCGATTTTATGCGTGCGGCTCACATACGCCCTCAAATCTGTTTATTTATAACCTAGCGACCAAGGAACAAAAAC
>JBFOLQ010000268.1:0-4730 GCA_040830145.1 Flavobacteriaceae bacterium
GGGGTATTTTCAGTTGAAATTGGTCTATCAGGGTAGTGAAAAGATTTCGGGGAGGGTCTTGGGGTACGAAAAGGGAAAGAATCAATCGGCGAAGGGAATGCGATAAATTCCTTTTTTGGTCAACAAACCCCCTTATATCGGCAAAGCTATCAATGTCATTCATATAAGCGAACCACTTGGTCGCGATTCGTCTTGTTTCAAGATAAGTGGTGAAAGCGGATTTTAGGTTGCGGGATTGCCATGGCAATTGGGTGAAAGAATGTTGGTCAAAATGGGAACGGCATAACCCCATCAAATAAAAACCGCCATCGGTGGCAGGCCCCAAGGCGGCCATGTCTTGGCACAATCTATCTTGGGCAGAAAGTAGTTGGGGCGCCGTGAGGTGGGGGCTGTCGTTCCCAATCGCGATGATGGCATCGTAGCCCAATGCGAAAATAGCAACGAATGCATTTGCAAATCGTTCACCAAAACTATTGCCGGATTGAAGGTCTTCAGTTATGAGAAAGTGGGGAAGTCCGGTTTTCCCAACAACCCGCAGTGTATGTTCCGTGAGGGCCTCAAACACCCTCTCATTTTGTGGCATGCCCTTATAGACGGCATCGGCTTTGGCGGAGCGTGAAAAAACCAGTATGGCGGTCTTCACGGAATAAAGGTCTTTATATACTTCCATACCCAATAATACGAATGTAAGGTTTTTGAATGTACCTTCAACATAAGAGCTGCAAACAGGCGCTCAATGTTCTATCGGAAACAGACTATACATCGTCGTAGTCTATGGTAATGGTCGGACTAAGTGGGTGGGCCTGACATGTAAGGATGAGACCTTCCGCAATTTCACTATCGGTTAGAATCTGGTTTTTGGCCATTTCTGCCTTCCCTTCCTTGATACGGGCAATACAACTACTGCATACTCCTCCTTGGCAAGAGTAAGGGGCGTCAATGTCTTCATTGAGCACAGCATCGAGCACCATGGCCTTTTGGTCCATGGTGAAGTGGAACTCCTCGTCGTCAACAATGACGGTCACCTCAGTCTTTCCGTCTGCCGAAATGGATGCTGTGCCATTATCCTCGGGAGCGGTAAAAAGTTCAAAATGAATGTTGGTTTCATCGACGCCTTGATTTTGAAGGGTGTCTTTTACCAATTGAATCATTCCTTCAGGGCCACAGAGATAAAAGGAATCAAAATCAGTTCCCTTGTGCTTGTTTTTAAGGGCGTAGTTTACGGTCGAGGAATCAATGCGGCCAAAAAGGGCATTGTCCTCCTGTGTACGACTGTTGATGAAATACACAAAAAACCTATTGGGGTGCTCTTGCTGTAGCCGTTGAATGTCCCCATAAAACATGGTTTCTTCCCGCGACTGATTGCCATAGACCAATACAAAGATACTATCGGGAGCGTCTGCAAGTACGGCTTGGGCAATGCCCAAAATGGGGGTAATGCCACTTCCAGCCGCAAAGGCCGCAATGTTGTTGGCTTTCCCTGTGCCCGCAAAGGTAAACCTCCCCTCTGGCGGCATTACTTCCAATACATCACCCTGCTTTAGGGAATCGTTCGCATATACCGAAAAGCTTCCGTTGACGACCTTCTTTACCCCGATGGTAAATTCGTCGGAGTTAGGCCCGCTACAAATGGAATAGGCCCTGCGTAATTCTTGGCCATTGATTTCTTTTTTGATGGTGACATACTGTCCCGGCACAAAAACAAAATGGTCCCGGTGTTCCCTAGGAATATCAAAAGTGATGGCAACGGCATTGGGGGTCAATCCAGTTATTTTTTTTACCGTCAAGGGATAAAATTGGGCCATGTTTCAAGAATTTCAGGCAAAGCTACGTATTAACCGATTATTGAGAAATAAATATATTTGAAATGTAACCAAATGATTGTTTTGGCTACCAATGGATAAACTTCTACAAACCAACCTATGTTCAAGCGTTTTGTCTCCCTTCAATGGAAATCATTTGTTCGTTCCTCTTCCTTCGGAAAGAGTTTGGGGATTAAGATCTTTATGGTTTTTATGGGGTTATACCTTATTGGTTCATTGGCCCTTTTTGGGGGGCTGTTATATCCGCTTCTTAGAAAATTGGACCCCCATCAAGGCCCTATATGGACGCTGAGCCATTATTTGGTCTACTGGGTGCTGGCAGAACTCATGTTCCGCTATTTTATGCAAAAATTGCCGGTGATGGATATAAGGCCCATGTTGGTCAACAACATCCCCAAGTCACGGATTGTCAACTATATTTTGGGACGATCCGCGGTTTCTGGCTTTAACCTGTTCGTTGTGGCCCTCTTTTTGCCTTTTGCGGTTGTATTGCTTATTAAGGGGTATCCTGCACTACATGTACTGCCCTGGTTGGCATCCATGGTGCTGTTGGGGCTTTGCATCAATTATTTGAACTTTCTCATTAACAAGAACGATACCATATTTGCCCTCATTGTAGGGGTGTTGGCCGTTTTTTTTGCCCTTGATTATTTTGGATTAGTGCCCATAAAGGAATTTTTTGCCCCTGTTTTCCATGCACTTTATGCCTATCCCGCAACAGGATTGGTCCCCTTGGGGATTCTAATGGTATTGTACTGGGCGAACTTTGGACAATTGAAGAAGGGGTTGTATTTGGATAGGACCCTTAAGGGTAGGACCAGTGAAGCCAAGACCTCGGAATTGGCATGGACCAGGCGTTTTGGCAGTATTGCCCCCTTTCTGCAATTGGACATGAAACTGATTTGGCGCAACAAGCGCACCAAGATGCAGGTCTTTATCTCTTTGGCCATGGTTCTTTATGGGCTTATTTTTTATGGGATGGATTCTTATGGCCCTACCTCTATTATTTATATGTTCGTGGGAATCTTCATTACGGGAATCTTCTTGTCAAATTTTGGGCAATTTATCCCTGCCTGGGATAGTGAATATTATAGCATGCTTATGGCCCAGAACATTCCATTGCGAAAGTATTTGGAGTCAAAGGCGGGACTCATAACCGTGAGTATAGGGGTGATGTTCCTGCTCTCTATCCCCTATGTCTATTTTGGGTGGAAGGCCTTGGCCATAAATCTAAGTGCGGCCCTTTACAATTTGGGAGTGAATATTCCAGTGGTACTATGGTTTGGATCATTGAACAAAAAACGAATTAATCTGACCAAAAGTGCGTTTGGAAACATGCAGGGTACCAGCGCCACACAATTTTTACTCCTCCTTCCCTTGATGATGGTCCCCATGCTCATTTATGGAGCCTTGAAATTCTTGGTTTCCTTTGAAGTTGCCATAGCAGTTGTTTCCATTTTGGGGATCATAGGCCTTTTTTTAAGGAACACCTTATTGGATAGGGTGACGGAGGCCTATAGAAAAAGAAAATATAGAATGGTAGCTGGATTTAAGGAAAAAAACGGTTAAAAAAAGTAAAGCACAGATGATATCAATTGAAAACTTAACTAAAAATTACGGTCCCCAAACCGTATTGAACATTGACCTTTTGGAAATTCCAAAGGGACAAAGTTTTGGTTTGGTCGGGAATAATGGGGCCGGGAAGACCACACTTTTTAGTCTTTTGCTGGACCTCATTCAACCGTCCTCTGGCCGAATTGTCAATAACGGGGTGCAGGTGAACCAGAGTGAGGATTGGAAACCCTTTACCTCAGCCTTTATTGATGAATCCTTTTTGATAGGGTACCTGACTCCAGAAGAGTATTTCTACTTTATTGGTGAGCTACGGAATCAGAACAAGGCCGATGTGGATGCACTTCTCTCCCAGTTCGCGGATTTTTTCCATGGTGAAATCCTGGGACAAAAAAAATATTTACGCAATCTCTCAAAGGGCAATCAGAAAAAAGCGGGCATTGTGGCCAGTTTTATTGGAAATCCTGATGTAGTGGTCTTGGATGAACCTTTTGCCAACTTGGACCCCACTACCCAGATTCGATTAAAGGGAATTATAAAGGAACTGGCGGATAGGGAAGACGCTACTGTTTTGGTCTCCAGCCATGATTTAATGCATGTGACCGAAGTATGTGAGCGTATTGTGGTCCTGAACAAGGGAGAAATGGTCAAGGATATTCAAACATCCACAGAAACGTTAAGGGAGCTAGAGAGCTTTTTTTCTGGATAAAACGCAACGGATTGATTAGGGGCTGTAAAACACTTCTGTTGGTATTGTGCACGGGTTATGTATGGGCCCAGGACCCAGGGGGCTATAAAGATTTCCATGAGGGGATTTTACCGTCAAAGAAAGATTCTGTCCTTGAAAAAATTCGGCAATTCCCTGATGGCACGGAACTTTCAATTGCCGTAATCCATGAACGACGCCCAACATTCTATGGTTTAAAAAAAGAGAAGGATACAATACGGGCGGTCCCAAATTTTCAGAGTGCCTTTGAAATAGGTTCCATAACAAAAGTTTTTACGGCCACATTATTGGCAAACTTTGTGGAAGATGGAATGGTGGGCCTAAACGAACCCATAAATGGGTATTTCGGTTTTGTGATGGGGGATAGCATTCCAATTACGTTCAAACAATTGGCGAGCCATACTTCCGGATTGCCCCCATTGCCCGATAACTTTCTCAAGTGGCAAAAAGATTTCCGTGATCCATATCGGGAGTATGGGGAGGAAGCACTGAAAGAGTATTTTATTGATGCGATCAATTTGGATGAAGAGGACCAAAACAAATACGTTTATTCAAATTTGGGGGCCGGAGTCTTGGGGTTTGTATTGGCGACAATCGGGAACCAGGAC
>JBFOLQ010000269.1:0-3909 GCA_040830145.1 Flavobacteriaceae bacterium
GGAACCATAAGGACCAAGTATATTTTGCGGATGGATCGGGATACGTTCATCATTTTGCTTTTTATTGTTGGACATATTAAAAATAACTAGTTTTACCCAATCATTTTCACGAATTAGTTACAATTTTTGTGCCAAACTATTTATAATGGGTAAAAATTTGACCTCGCGGGCCGAGGATTATTCAAAATGGTATAATGAGTTGGTGGTCAAGGCGGATTTGGCCGAAAACTCAGGGGTTAGGGGATGTATGGTCATCAAACCCTATGGTTTTGCCATTTGGGAGAAAATGCAGGCAGGTTTGGATAGGATGTTCAAGGAAACGGGCCATGAGAATGCGTATTTTCCGTTGTTCATTCCCAAATCATACTTAAGTAAGGAGGCCAGCCATGTTGAGGGCTTTGCCAAGGAGTGTGCCGTTGTTACCCATTATCGGCTGAAAAATACAGATGATGGATCGGGCATAGTAGTAGATCCCGAAGCCCAATTGGAGGAAGAGCTCATCGTTAGGCCTACGTCAGAGACCATTATATGGGATACCTATCGAAGGTGGATACAATCGTACCGGGATTTGCCCTTACTGATCAATCAGTGGGCCAACGTGGTGCGCTGGGAAATGCGTACCCGCCTCTTCCTTCGTACGGCCGAATTTTTATGGCAGGAGGGTCATACGGCCCATGCCACGGAAGTCGAAGCCATTGAGGAAGCTGAAAAAATCATGCATCTCTACGCCGATTTTGCCGAGAACCATATGGCTGTTCCCGTAATAAAGGGATTGAAGACCGAAAGCGAGCGTTTTGCAGGGGCGGTGGAAACCTATTGTATTGAAGCCTTGATGCAGGATGGCAAAGCCCTTCAAGCCGGCACTTCCCATTTTTTGGGACAAAATTTTGCCAAGGCCTTTGACGTGAAGTTTGCCACTAGGGAAGGTAAGCAGGAATATGTTTGGGCCACGTCCTGGGGGGTCTCCACCCGTTTGATGGGCGCCCTGATCATGACCCATTCAGATGATAATGGTTTGGTGCTCCCTCCAAAATTGGCACCCATACAGGTAGTCATAGTTCCCATTTATAAAGGGTTGGAACAATTGACCCCCATATCTGAAAAAGTTAAACCCTTGGTAAAACAGTTGCGGGAAAGGGGCATCTCTGTAAAATATGATGACCGCGATACCCACAAACCAGGTTTTAAGTTCAATGAATATGAACTCAAGGGAGTTCCTGTGCGTGTGGCAATAGGACAAAGAGATCTTGAGAATGGCACTTTTGAAGTGGCGAGAAGGGATACCTTGCAAAAGGAAACCGTTGCCGCGGATTCGGTCGTTGAAAAAATTGAATTTTTATTGGGGGATATTCAGCGAAACATTTTTGAAAAGGCCAGAAGATATAGGGAAGACCATATAACCCAGGTGGATTCGTACGACAGCTTTAAAAAGGTGATTGAGGAGAAGGGAGGTTTTGTCCTGGCCCATTGGGATGGTACTCCCGAGACTGAGAACAGGATCAAGGAGGAGACCAAGGCGACCATTCGTTGTATTCCCATTGATGCCCCCGCAGAGGAGGGGAAATGTATGGTGACCGGAAATCCCTCGGCACGGAGGGTGCTCTTCGCCAAGGCTTATTAAGGGTAAAAGACGGTATCCCCAACCACTGAAAAATAGGAATTGGTTGTTGCGGTAGTAAAAAATAATTGTATTTTTGCACCCGCTCAGATAGTAAAGTATGGCTTCGGAGCAATGGAAATATCAATTAATTTGGTATTTTGAGGTTCATTTAAATTGAACAAATGGCCCGTTCGTCTAGGGGTTAGGACGCCAGGTTTTCATCCTGGTAACAGGGGTTCGATTCCCCTACGGGCTACAAACTGAAATGTTGAATTCGGAATTGGGAATGTAGAATAGTCCAATTCGTCATTCTGAATTCACCATTCGTTATTGAAATGGCCCGTTCGTCTAGGGGTTAGGACGCCAGGTTTTCATCCTGGTAACAGGGGTTCGATTCCCCTACGGGCTACAAACTGAAATGTTGAATTTGGAATTATGAATGTAGAATTTACCCATTCGTAATTCTATATTTGTAATTCACAATTATATAAAATGGCAAACCATAAGTCAGCGTTAAAGAGAATCAGGAGAAACGAAGCAGTACGCTTGCGCAATCGCTACCAGCATAAGACTGCCCGTAACGCTATTAAGAAATTACGCGGTGTTGAGAAGAAAAATGAGGCCGAAAAATTATTTCCTGAAGTAGTGGGCATGATCGATCGTTTGGCAAAACGAAACATCATCCACTCCAACAAGGCGGCTAACCTAAAGAGCAAATTGGCCAAACATGTGGCATCCCTTTCATAGGGTTTGATCAAACAATATAAAGGCCCCGACGGTTCCGTCGGGGCTTTTTTTTGGAATATCCTTCCTTCTAGAGGTCCAATCTATAATTGAGTTTAAGGGCCACTCCCCATTGGGTGCGGTATATATCTTGGTTATAGATATCGGTCACCACCAGATACACATATGAAAGGGGTTTGTACTCCCATTGTAACCTACTGTTGATAGTAAAGGAGTTGCCTTGGGTGTTATATTGTACGTAGGTTGTCCAGTTGAGGCGGTTATTAAAAAAGATTTCTCCTGTGAACCGCGCCAAATGGAAGGTTTCATTTCCCAATTCATTCAGGTCAATGGCATTGATGTCATACGAAAGCTCGAGATTGGCAAAGGGCAATAATTGATAGTTTAAGTAGGTGCCGGCCGTGGTACGGTCACCGTTGTAGTAGGCCCCTCTTTGAAGGTTGAAGCGATATCGCATTCTTTGATTGTTGGCGGAATTGTACCCTACCTTTAAAATTCCAAAACGATATATATCAGGTTGCAGGGCATTCCCATTCCCCAAGGGGTCAAACCCATACTTTAAGTCAACATAATCGTATTTGAACACATAGTAAACGGCCGATAGGTTTTTGAAGAATACGGCCGAATTGAAATAGTGGGAAGACTGCGTCATGCTGCCATGCTTGTCCAAAAAGTTGTCGTTGGCATAATTTAGGAATCTAACGGTGTTCAATGATTTTGAGTCATCGTAAAACTTCTGATACTCCAGGCCTGCTGTGGTATGGGTATAGCCTTCCCTAACCAACACATCATCTATGGCATCAAAGTGGTATAGACGGGGTGTAAACCCCATATCGGTAATATAATTTTTTCCAACGTGCCTAAGGCCTAGGTTCCATTCAAACCCCCGTTTATTGAACCAGATACCGGCATTGATGAAGTCATTCTCTTTGGAAGGTTCCCCATCATTGAAACTTTTACCATAGTTGGCCAATCCAACCCATTTATTATTGTCTGATTTAAAATTCATATTGACACCGATGACCCGATTGTAATCATCAATGAAACTGAAATCTTCGGTTTCTTGGCGGTTGACCATAAACCCCGTTACCGAATAGTTTTTGGAGAGCTGATGTTCCGCTACAAAAACCCCAAAGTTCTGGGAGGCTTCATCCTCTTCCTTTTTGGTTTGCGTATTCAATACACCTATTCGGGTCTTGGGCGATATATTACCGGATAACTTAACACCAAACAGAATATCACTCTTGGCACCGATGCGTCTTGAATAGGACGGATTGACCCCATCTTCCCCCAGATTTGAAAATAAATCGGCATTCTCCAAAAAGAAATTACGCCTTTCGGGAAAAAAGATGGCAAAACGTGTGAGATTGGTAACTTGTTGGTCCACATCAATTTGAGAGAAATCGGGATTGACCGTGGCGTCCAACGTTACCGATGGGCTAAGGTTATATTGAAAGTCCAAACTGGGTTTAAACTGGGTTTCACTATCACTGGTTTCGGGAAGCTCTTGGTGGTTGAGGGTAGAAGAGGGCGTTAATGCAAATCGGGAGGTCAATTTATCGGGA
>JBFOLQ010000270.1:0-12088 GCA_040830145.1 Flavobacteriaceae bacterium
CTATTATGGAAAGAGAAACTCTTGTGCAAATTACTGCCTGATAGAGGTGCCATTTTGGATATAGGTGCGGGTACTGGAGACTTTGTTGCAGCACTGCATAAAAAGGACTGGGAGGCATATGGAGTTGAGCCGAATCGCGGAGCCCTAAAGCGAGCCGGCGATAAGGGGATTCAACTATTTCCCTCTCTAAAGGAACTCCCAGTACAAAAATATAAAGCCATTACGCTTTGGCATGTTTTGGAGCACCTGCCCGATCTTGAATCCCAAATTGAGGGGATGAAGGGGCTGCTGGACACGGATGGATTTATGATAGTGGCTGTTCCCAATTACAAATCCTTCGACGCAAAGTATTATGGGGAATACTGGGCGGCCTATGATGTGCCAAGACATCTTTGGCATTTTTCCAGAACTTCCGTGGCAAGACTTTTTGATGCGCATGGAATGAAGATTGTTGACACGAGACCCATGTGGTTCGATTCATTTTACGTGTCGTTATTATCTGAAAAATACAAAAGAGGCAAACAGGGGTATTGGCGCCCCTTTTGGATTGGAGTCCAATCCAATCTCTCTGCACTGCGAACAGGAGAGTATTCTTCCCTAATTTATATTATAACCGAAAATAAGGGCAAATAAGCGGGTTTAAGGCCTTTTCATGTGCAATGTGCCCCAGTGGCCTTCAAAAAAGATGTAAGGCCGTTCCACGGCACGAAAAGGCGTGAATTTTAATTGACAAAAACAATTTAGACAATTAGATTCTATAAATTTTATTTATAGCCCATTGGAAGCAATAAAAATTTGAATGCTAAAAGCAATCCATCGGAGCCAAGATAGGCTTATTCCATTAGGGGCATGTTTCCGGAGGTTTTGTTTCTACTGAGACTTTTCGCTTGCCCACCAAAGACCATTTTAAAAAGCTTTTCTATTTTTGCTCCGCTGAAAACGGAATACGATTGGTGCACTCCTAAAAGGATTGGGTGCAGTACCAGGAGTATTCCAAGAGAGCCTGGGGTATCACCGGCCAAAGAAAGAGACACATAAAAAACGATAAAACAGAACAGATTGATGAAACGAATTATTTTAACAATTGCCTTGGTGACCATATGGTCCTGTGAACAAGCCAAGATTGGTTATGTTGATAATGTAAAGTTAATGGATGGGTATCAAGAGAAAATAGATGTAGAGGACAAGTACAAATCAAAACAAGAAGCCTTTGGTAAAAAGCGCGATAGTATTTCCCAAGCATTTCAATTGGAGGCCCAACAATTTCAAAGTAAGGCCCAACAGATGTCACAAAAAAAAGCACAGGAAGAATATGGGCTTATCCAACAAAGGGGGCAGTTCATGGGGCAGCAATTACAGCAAGAGGAATTAAAACTTCAACAAGATGGACAGGCTGAAATGGACAGTGTGGTATCCGCTGTGAAAAAGGAGATTAAAAACTACGGCAAGGCCCATGGCTACACCTATATCCTTGGCGGGGGAGATGGTGGCAGTGTCCTATATGGCACGGATAAGGACGATCTCACCGATGAAATTCTGAAGGTACTGAACGAGAAGTACAAGAAATAACCCTTTAAAAGGTATTTTAAAAAGGCCGCAAGTGTAGCAAACACCTTGCGGCCTTTCTTTTTTGATTTGGGGTAAATTTCATTGAAGAAGAAATACCAGGAAAACGGCGGGAATGAAATATATGGCGATGGTTTTGGCCCCTTCATAATCCTTCGCCATACGCTGGCCAAAGAGGAGCATCAACAAGGCAATACAGCATAGGATGGCCCCGTAAAACGCCAGGGTGGTAGACCCATTCTCGAACATTTGTACCAAGCCAATAATGCACAAGATGGCAGCAATTGTCTCAACAATGACTAGTGTGCCCAACAAAACGGGCACAACATTTTTAAACGGCGAACGTGAAAAATGCTCCTTTAGCCAAGAGAGGTTTCCACTCCAATCAAATAGTTTGTCCAGGCCACTTTGTAAAAAAGTGATAATTAAAAACAGTAAAAGCAATAGTTCTGCGGGATGTGCAAGCATGATTTTCATAATGTACTAATTTTCAGTGATTTGAGGCGATACGTGCAATAATCGTGTCAGCTGTATGGATACGTCGGTGAAAATAAGCTTCGAATTGCCGTTTCGTTCCACGTGATATAAGGCCTTCTCTATTTCGGCGATAATTTTTTCCACATTGTTCTCGTGTATAAAGGGCGCGAACTTTTCAAGTTTGAACCCTGCATCATGAACCGTCATATAGGCAAGTTCTGGAACATTGAAATTGATAAGCATGGCCTGTCGTACCATTGTTAGGCAGTATTGAAGGAATTTCTTTTGGGTTTCCCGTCCCGTTCTGGACACCTCTTCAGCCCATAGAACGAGTTCGTTTACAACCGCCTTGTTTCCCTTGGCCCTAAAGGCGCTACGCACCCATTGTACAAACCATTTTTCAAAGACGAGGTCCTCAGAGTCCTTGTTCATGAGGTCCAGTGCCTTATTGAAATTTCCATTGGCCCCATGTGCTGTCTTCTGGGCCTCGTTTCGCGGAAGCCCCCTACTGACCAAGGCATCCACTATGGCCTGTTCTGATAACGGGGGGAAATGCAATACCTGACATCGCGATCGAATGGTCTGTAGAATAAGCTCTTCGTTTTCCGTCACGAACAAAAAGACAGTTTTGCTGGGAGGTTCCTCAATGAGCTTGAGGAGTTTATTGGCTGCCTGCGTATTCATCTTTTCTGCCATCCACACCAACATCACCTTATAGCCGCCCTCATATGATTTCAGGGACAGTTTTTTTACCATATCCTGGGCCTCGTCCACCCCTATGAGGCCCTGCTTTTTCTCGATACCGATAAGTCGGTACCAATCAAAAAGATTGCCATAGGGCTGTTCCTTTAAGAACTGTCTCCATTCAGCCATGAAATGATTGCTGACGGCATGACTTTTTACTTTGTCATTGTTGGCCACGGGAAAAGCAAAATGCATATCAGGATGGGAAAGCGCCTCAAACTTTAGGTTACAGCTTTCGTTGCCCTGGTCGTTCTCCCCTCCGATATTTTTACAGATGACATACCTCGCATAGGCAAGGGCCATGGGTAGGGTTCCAGAGCCCTCTGGCCCCACAAAAAGTTGTGCATGGGGGATGCGGCCTGCGTCGGCACTTTTTGCCAAGTGTGATTTAATATGGGCAAGCCCTAGGACATCGTGGAATAACATGCCCAAATATAATCTTTTTATAGGCCCTTGGGGTTTCGCAAATCAGACATCACCACCAATATAAATGACAGATGGGCAATTGGTCGCTTGATATCATTGACCCATCAACAGCCTGTTGCGTACTATATGGAAACTGATTTATTGGTTACATTTGCGATTCAAAACAACGGAGACCATGCACACAATTGATGATTTTGATTTTGGGGGCAAAAAAGCCTTGATACGGGTTGACTTCAATGTACCCTTGGATGAAAACCTTACAGTGGCCGATGCCAATCGAATCCAAGCCGCCAAACCAACGATCATTAAGGTTTTGGAGGATGGGGGCAGTGCGGTACTTATGAGCCATTTGGGCCGACCCAAGGGAACCGTATATCCCGATATGTCCCTGTCGCATATTTGTGCAAAGGTTTCCGAAATTATAGGGGTACAGGTAAAATTTGTGGAAGATTGTGTGGGGGACCAGGTAAAGGAGGCCGTTGACCGGTTGCAAGCAGGGGAAGTCCTGTTGTTGGAAAATCTGAGATTTCATGCCGAAGAGGAAAAAGGGGACGAAAACTTTGCCGAGCAATTGGCACAATGGGGCGACATTTATGTGAACGATGCCTTCGGTACTGCACATAGGGCCCATGCCTCTACCACTATCGTAGCCCGCTTTTTCCCGGGCAACAAATGCTTTGGCCATCTTCTTGCTAAGGAAATAGACGCGATTAAAAAAGTGATGCAGACGGGGCAAAAACCGGTTCTGGCCATTTTGGGGGGAGCCAAAGTGTCATCCAAGATCACCATTATTGAGAATATTCTTGATAAGGTGGACCACTTGATTATTGGAGGGGGAATGGCCTATACCTTTGTCAAGGCCAATGGCGGTAAAGTGGGTGATTCCATATGTGAGGATGACAAAATGGGATTGGCACTGGATATTCTCAAGGAATCGGCCTCCAAAAATGTGCAGGTACCTTTGCCCGTTGCTGTATTGGCAGCCGATGCCTTTGACAACACAGCCAACACCCAGATTGTGTCCATTAACGATATTCCAGATGGATGGATGGGACTGGACGCCGGCCCTGTATCCCTCGATAATTTTAAGGAAGTGGTCTTACAGAGCAAGACCATCCTATGGAACGGACCTGTGGGTGTTTTTGAAATGGAGCGTTTTGAAAAGGGAACAGTGGCTTTGGGCACCTATATTGAGGAAGCTACCCATAACGGAGCGTTTTCCCTAGTCGGGGGCGGTGACTCCGTCGCAGCCGTAAAACAGTTTGGTTTTGCTGACAAGGTGAGCTATGTTTCCACGGGCGGTGGTGCTATGTTGGAGAGTTTGGAGGGAAAGACATTGCCGGGTATTGCTGCAATTCTTGAATAATTGTTCTTTATTGGTTTGCAGCCGTTAAAGGGTCGCACGCTCTTTTTTCAAGGTCATATTTTATAGTTTCCGAAAAAAACACGATTTTCGTCAGGCCCCCTATAATGGAACACTATGAATATGTCACCGAAAAACCTTGGTTTGTTAAGTGGTTTGGCCGCAGCGTTGCTTGCATCTCCGGCTCAGGCCCAAGAAACCCAAAGGGATGACGCGCCCTCCCAAGGGATGCAAACCTCCCCAACCCATGAAATCGCAATTGATTCTTCCCTGATCCCCAAACAAGAAATTCCACAACCGGAACTAACACCTGTTCCCGACATGGAAAACACAATGGTAGTGGCCCAAGGGACCAAGACCACTACGTACCACTTACAGGACCATAAGGAAGCGGCCCGATACGATAGTTTATGGATGAAAGAGCTCTATGAATATGCGGCCCTTTCCGATGACATGTATCAAGAAGTAATCCATTTGGGAGGGGAAATCAAAAACGTTGGCCAAATTGACCTTCCGACTGATACACTGAAGGCGCGTTTGCAGCGACTCAATGAAAAAACCCCGTTCAATGTGGAATACAATCCATCATTGGAAAGTGTTATCAAATCCTTTTTAACCCGAAAGAGAGGATTGATGCAGCGCATGTTGACCACGAGCCAATTCTACTTTCCCCTTTTTGAGGAGCAATTGGACAATCATGACATTCCGCTGGAGATGAAATACCTTTCCATCGTTGAATCGGCCTTGAATCCAAGGGCACGTTCCAGGGTGGGGGCTACGGGCCTATGGCAGTTTATGTATGGCACTGGGAAAATGTATGATTTGGATGTAACAAGTTATGTGGATGACCGAAGGGATCCCATAAAATCCACAGAGGCGGCTTGCAAGTATCTCAGTAAGCTGCATGATATTTTTGATGATTGGGACTTGGCCCTTGCAGCATATAACTCTGGGCCGGGAAATGTAAACAAGGCCATACGAAGGTCTGGGGGCTATACCAATTATTGGAACATTCGACGGAATTTGCCTAGGGAAACGGCCGGATACGTTCCTGCTTTTTTGGCCACAATGTACATCTTTGAATATGCCAAGGAACATGGCCTAAGTGGACAAAAGGTAGAGCGCCCCTATTTTGAGACAGACACCATTCATGTAAAGCAGCTTATAACCTTTGACCAAATTGCAAAATTTGTAAATGTGGGGAAAGAGGAGCTTCGCATCTTAAACCCATCCTACAAGCTGGATGCCATTCCAAAAGTTGCGGGAAAGACATACACATTACGCCTGCCCAAAAGTGAAATTGGGAAATTCGTGGCCAATGAACAGGCCATTTATGCAGTGGTTGAAGAAGAGATGAAAAGTAAGGAGAGTCCGTTGCCCCATTTGGTGGCAGCTGCCAATCAAGAGCGCATTCGATATCGGGTGAGAAGCGGCGATTATTTGGGAAAGATAGCGGAACGCTATGGCGTGGGGGTCAGCCAGATAAAGCGGTGGAACGGATTGCGTAGCAATAGGCTTCAGGTGGGTCAGAGGTTGACCATATACCCCAAGAGGAAAAGCTCCAGAAATGTAACCTCGACGGCCATCCCCAAAAAACGATCAAGCAGTGGCAGCAAAGTGCATACGGTGCGCCGGGGGGACTCCCTTTGGGCCATTTCAAAAAAATATCCCGGAATTTCCATCGAAGATTTGCGAAAATGGAACGGTATTAGTGGTAACCAATTGAAACCGGGCACTAAATTGAAGTTGTGTGATTGCCCGTCGTAAACAAAGCACATGATGAAACGAGTGAAAACAATGTTGCGGATTGCCACGGCCTTTATTCTTTTGTTTGGACTCTCATGCAAGCAATCCAAGCAAAAAAGTTATAAGCCTGGGTCTACTGGGGCCATTAATTCCCTGACCGTGGTGGTCGATAACGAACTTTGGAAAGGTGAAGTGGGCGATAAGATCCGTGAGCATTTTGCGGCTCCCTGTGTGGGGCAGCCACAGGACGAGCCCCTCTTTTCCATTCATCAATTGCCGAGACAGGTCTTTTCAGGGTCAGTTCGCCATTCGCGTTCCATCCTATATGTTGAAAAGGATTCCCAGAACACGGCACACGTAAAAAAGGATGAGTTTGCACGGCCCCAACAAGTCGCAGTGGTGACCGGCAGGAATGTGGGGGAAATTGTGAAGGAAATTGACGCCAAGGCAGACGCGTTCATTTCAGCTTTTAAGACGTTGGAAATCGAGGAGTCCCAAAAGCGATTTACAAGGTCCCTGAGCAAAGAGACAGTGTTCCAGGACAGATTGGGGATTGGCATGTCCGTACCTTCGGTTTATAGGGTAGGTAAGGAAGAGGACAATTTTGTTTGGGCGGATCGGCAGATATCCAAGGGAAATATGAATCTAGTGGCCTATACCCTCCCAAAAGGCACATTTGCGAATGACTCCACTTTGGTGCGTGATATTGTACGGGTTCGTGATTCCATAGGGGCCTTGTACATCCCTGGTCCGGAGGTGGAAGGGAAGATAACCCATATGCGTACTGAGCCAGCCTACGCACCAGCCGTTTTTACGACAAGGGTCAACGGCATGGAGGCCATTGAGGTGCGGGGCATCTGGGACATCAAGAACTATCCAATGGCAGGTCCTTTCTTGACATACATCGTCAAAGACCCGGAAGACGGGCGCCTGTTGGTCGTGGAAGGTTTTGTCTTTGCACCGGCGACGAACAAAAGGGACAGTATGTTTGAGCTTGAAGCCATTTTAAAGACGCTGAAGGCCGTTTCAAGAAAAAACAGGGCGTTGCCCCAATAAACAAAAAACGCCCCTTTAAGGGGCGTCTTCTGGGTTAGGCCGGTATTCATTTGTCTTAGTCAAAGGCGAAGCCAGTGAAGAGTCTGTACAAAAAGGCATAAAGTACTATTAAGAAGCTGGCAAAACAGAACCACGAAAAAATCTTGAAATACGATTTTATCAAATAACTTCCTAAATTTTTGAATGCCTCAGAATAAATTTCCTTGATAAGTAGGGCTGTCTTCATGATAATAGGGTTTTGGGATGTTGTTATATATTAACTCAAAATCTGCCGTTCGCGTATTTTTCAGGGAGCATTTGTTGTGAATGGGCCTGTGTATGTTGTAAAAAAGCGATGCGGGGAAGCTAGTCCGGATCTGAAGATGGGAATAGGGACAATACAAAAGGCCACTCTTTCGAGCGGCCTTTTGTTTTTGAGGGTAAGTAGTTGGGATTATCTTACATATTGACAATGATAAACTCAGATCGTCGGTTAAAATAATGTTCTTCTTCAGTACATCTTACGGAACCGTCACAGCCGTTGAGCAATCGTTCTTCCCCGTATCCGGTGGCACTTTCAATGCGGCTTGGGGCAATTCCCTTTGAAATGATGTAATCTCGGGTAGCCTGTGCCCTTCTATTGGACAAACCACGGTTGTACTCCCTTGTTCCCCTAGAGTCGGTATGGGACTCTATCTTGATGACCAACGAGGGGAATTCCAGCATGGTGGCCACCAATTTGTCAAGCTCCTCGGCCGCATCTGGACGAATATATGATTTGTCGAAATCAAAGTGGATCATATCCGTCTTCAGTTTCTTGATGCCTTCCTCAACCAAGATTTTATCTTTTAAATTGTTCAGGTTCTCATCCAAGGTGCGCATGGGAACCGTAATATTTACGGTGTCGTTCGCAACCGTTGTGACATCCACAAACTCATCGTGATAACCATCCTTACTGACCTGAACGGTATATTTCTTGTCCCCTTCAAGATCCTCAAAGATGAAGCTGCCATCCTCATTGGCCACAACCTCTTTTAATTTAATGCCATTTTCGTCCAACAGTTGTACCAAAGCCTGTGGCATTGGTTCTCCCGTAATTTTGTCCGTGACAACACCGGCAATGGCGCCTGGGACAACTTCCTCTACCAAAAGTTTCTTAAAGGAGTAGATGTCATCGTCTCCTTTGCCGCCTTCACGATTGGAAGAAAAGAAACCTATTTCCTTGTCCTCATCAATGACATAGGCAAAGTCGTCCTTATTACTGTTGATGGGCACACCAATATTGACAGGCTCATCAAAACCCTCTTCCTCACTATAGGATGCCTTAAAGATGTCCTGTCCCCCAAGACCTACATGGCCATTGGATGAAAAATAGAGCTTATCTTCCGTAATAAATGGAAACATTTCCTTTTTTTCCGTGTTGATGGCAGGCCCTAGGTTTTTGGGTTCTGAAAATGAATTGTTCCCCAGCACATCAACAACAAAAATATCCGTGTCACCAATACTTCCTGGCATATCGGATACGAAATACAGTTTTTTTCCATCCGGACTCAATGCAGGGTGTCCAGTGGAATAATTGTCGCTGTTGAAAGGCAGTTCAACGGCCTCTCCCCATTCGTCCCCTTCCTTGGAGGAGACATATATTTTCAAGTGGTTTATACCTTTATCGTCCCGCCTTAATTTTCTACCATAGTTGTTACGGGTAAAATACATGGTCTTGTTATCCGGCGAAAAGGTAACAGTGGCCTCGTGGTATTTGGTGTTCACATTCTTGGAGAACTTTGAGGCTTCCTTCAGCTGGTCTGACTCCTCGTTCAATTTGGCCGCATACAGATCCAAATACGGCTGGTTGTTCCATTTATACCTTCTGGTATTTAAATAGGCAGAGTCCCTGGCTGAGGCAAAAACAACCTGTGAGGTGTCAATGTAGGTCACCCCAAAATCTGAATACTCAGTGTTGATGTCCAGGTTCTTGATATCGAACTTCTTTTCACTGTTCAGGATTTCATCCAACACTACCTCCGCAGGCTTCATGTCAGAAGATACGGTGGATATGGCCACTCCTTCCTTGTTCAAGTTTTTGTTGTACAGCTTTATGAGCCTTTTGGCCCGGCTGTATTTCCCTGTTCCCTTTAAGGTGTGCGCGTACTTAAAGAGGTTGTCATTGGACATTTCATCCCCATATTTTTCATACAGGATATTATACCAGTGGTAGGCTTGTTCCATATTGGTGTTGAAGTAGTGCGAATCACCGGCTCTTTGAATAATATCGTAAGAGTAGTTCTTTTCTCCCCTGCTCAAGGCTTGTTCGTAAAGGTCGGCGGCTTCTGCATACCACATTTTATCAAAATAGTCATCTGCCCGCTGAACGAGCTTGCTTCTATTTGGTCCCTTGGCCTTGGCACTTTTAGGCTGTGGAGTATCCTCCTTAAGGTCCTCCAGCATATCATAGGTCACTTCTTCAAGGTCAGTGCCATTGTCAGTGCTTTTGGTTTCGCCATTGTCCACGACCTCATTTTGGCTCACATCCTTATTGGGGGGCACCTCCAAAATCCACAAGGAATTGTCTATTTTTCCGTCGAGTTGGGTCACACAGGCCTCCACGGCCTCAAGGCCATAGGGATACATGGCAACGTGCACATGGAATATTTCGTCGTTGGGCTCAAAGATGTATCCGGTTTTTAATCCTCCCTTTTTCATTTTGTTGGCCGCTTTTTTGGCCTTGCCCTCTGAGAAGTGGGATTCCGCAATGATATAATACCCAGGGTCAACCCCCTTTACATCGTTGCTGGTCTGGTAAGCTACGTTGTACTTTCGGGCAGCTTCATCAAAACTTTGGTTTACATCAATAGTCTGGTTGGGGCCCAGTATATTATCTGTGGTCACATCCGTGATATTGTCATCGTTATTGACATCACCATCTTGTGGTACTTGTGCGTAAAGCCCCATGGACAATAAAAGGATGCAAGTTGATATTGCTTTTTTCATGATTTTTTTCATCGTGTTGCAAGCACAGATTAGGTTTTGGTTCGCGATTGGTTTCGTGCCAGGGCACATTTATTAACGTCGAAGCTATGATGAATAATGTTGTTTAAATATTTTTTGTTGTGAAAACCGTTTTTTATGTCGTGTAGGGCCTTATATTGGTAGTTTTGTGGCAGCTATTTTGTTGAGTGCCATTGGTCGATACCCTCCCATGGTGACGGAAAAAGACCCTTGGGAAAGAACGTAAATTGAAGATTGCTGAAGCTGGGGCGGGAAATTCTGGATCTCGCACAAAAAAAGCCCGACAAATGCGGGCGTTTTCTAAAATTTATCAGGGATGGTCCGGACTATTTGTTTTTGTCCTCTATTCTGTCGTCTTCCTTGCTTGCATCCTTAAACTCTTTGATGCCGCTGCCCAAGCCTCTCATCAGCTCTGGGATTTTCTTTCCACCGAACAAAAGAAGGACAAGTACAACGATTACGGCAATTTGCCAAGGGCCAATAGCCAAAAAAATAGATAAGGGCGTCATAATTTCGACATTTTACTGGGACAAATGTAGTAAAAAAGTGGATGTGCAGAGCCACTTCGGCGCAAATTGCGGCAAATAAAGCCTTAAAATAACCTTAAAGAAAGCTGAAACCGAAAACCATGGTTATCTTTGTGCATCATGGATAAAAAAGAGCGTAGAAAGGAAATCAAGCGAAAATTGTTGCACAAGTACCGCTTGGTTATCTTGAACGAAAGCACTTTTGAGGAGAAGATATCATTTAAGTTGAGCCGTCTAAATGTTTTTGTAGCAGGCTCTTTACTGGCTATTGGACTTATTGCCCTAACCACGCTTCTTATCGCATTTACCCCGTTACGTGAATATATTCCCGGATACTCGTCCACAAGACTTAAGAAACAAGCAACGGATTTGACCTATAAAACGGATTCGTTAATGAGAACCTTGCAATATACCAATAGGTATTTAGATAATATCCGAATGGTGTTGCGAGGGGAAATAGAGAACAATGAAATTAATAGGGATTCTCTCTTTGAGCGTTTTAAGTTAGACCCCGCCACCATTGATTTGACACCTATAAAAGAAGACTCCCTGTTGAGGGCTGAAGTAGCATTGGAAGATAAGTACAATTTGTTTGAACGCAGCGTTAGTTCTTCCGAATTGGTGTTGTTCCCTCCCATTTCGGGAAGTATCACACAACATTTTGATGCGGATCAAAAACATTATGCGGTGGATGTTGTTGCTCCCATTGACACACCGGTCAAGGCCGTTGCCAATGGCACGGTTATTTTTTCGGAGTGGACAGCGGACACCGGCTATGTGGTCATCGTTGAGCACAAGAACGGGTTTTTAAGTGTTTACAAGCACAATGGCTCATTGAACAAATCACAAGGGGATATTGTCCGTGCGGGAGAGGTCATTGCCTCTGTGGGCAACACGGGACAATTAACAACGGGACCCCATCTTCACTTTGAGCTTTGGGATAATGGAAGCCCTGTGAATCCTACAGATTTTATTGATTTTAAATAATCAACATGTCCCTAAAAGCGATAGCTGCCAAAATTTTCGCATCCCGGATCCATAGGAAAAACCAAAAGTGGATTAAAGACCCGATCAAAACCCAGGAGCAAGTTTTTGCGGAACTACTGGCCAAAGCGGCCCAAACCCAATTTGGAAGGGACCACGACTTTTCCAATATAAAGACCCATGGGGACTTTGTGAAAAAAATACCGATACGGGA
>JBFOLQ010000271.1:0-3692 GCA_040830145.1 Flavobacteriaceae bacterium
CCTTTACGGGTCTGCCAATTTCCCGTAATCAAATTTCCATTCCGATCCTTTACGGTCACTTTTTGATCCTCGTCAAAAATCATCAAATACTCAAAGTACTGGTCTGTTTGATCTACATTGTCACGGCGTACTTGGTTTACCAGCCATGGACATTCCATCAAAAGGTTATCAAGGCGTTCTTCGGTAAAATCGTCATCGTTATGGTCATCATCATCATCCTCATCACAGGCATCCATGGCTCCTTCTATAGCTGCGGCCAATTCTGCATTGTTATGGACCTCGATTACTGTTCCATCATACAACTTAAGCTGAATGGGGTAATCGAAACTCGCAAAGGTCCCAGGCTGCAACCCTTTAAAAAACCTTCGTAATTGGCCATCATTTTCAACGGTGACAGACCCCATTTGCTCAAGATTGGCATTAAAGGTGAACAGGGTAATGGGATATACAAAGTCAATGCACTCAATATCATCATCATCGCCACCCTCAATACATTTTTTGGCATATTCCTTAAGTTCTCCAAAACTGTTGATGGTCACTTCTGAATAGTCTGGCAATACAATGGTCACCGGAAATACGATCTCCATTAATTCACGTATATCTTCCACAGACTGCATCAATTCCTGGCTGTCCAGGATTTTATCAATAATTTCCTCCAGAATCTCAAGATCTTCCCTATTTTCAATGGTGAGTTTCAAGCCATTGATTTCAATGGAGTAGGGAAAATTCAGATAAAAACAGCTGGATTGATCGACAATATTGTCAAAGGAACCATCATTTGATGTGGTACGCTCAACCAAGTTGGCCATGGCGGACTGGGCTTCAATGGTCTGCTGCTCATCTGTTGTGACATCCTCAAAACCTTCTTCGCATGAGGTTGTGGTCAAAAACAAAGCCAGTAGGCTGGCAAATAACATTTGGGATTTACTCTTTTTCATAACGATTTGGAATTTCTTAGTCTTTTCAAAAAAAACAATCGCTGTAATAAATACCCTACCCAATCATTTAAAATAATTGAAATATCTTTGGTGCAAATCAGTAATTTTTGGCTACGGACCGTATGGATAACGTTTGTGATGAAAAGGTGTTCAAAACAATCTTTGAGACCCATTCAAAAACAATATTCAACTACATATATTATAAGTTCGGGAACGAGGAAAAAGCATACGATGCAGTACAGGAAGCTTTTGTAAAACTTTGGGAAAATTGTTCAAAGGTCCCCGCCAAAAAAGCCAAATCCTACATTTATACAGTAGCGAATAACCTTTATCTAAACGTCATCAAGGCAGAAAAGGTTCGCCTAAAATATGCCGAAAGAGCTGAAAGGGCCCTTTCAGAATCACCTGAATTCCTCTTGGAGGAAAAGGAATTTAAGGAAAAGCTGGACAGAGCATTATCAGACTTGCCTGAAAACCAGCGAATTACCTTTTTATTGAATCGAATAGATGGAAAAAAATATGCTGAGATAGCCCAAATGGAAGGAGTGAGTGTCAAGGCCATTGAAAAGCGCATGCACTTGGCCCTAAAATCATTGAGGGAAAAGATTGATGGAATTTAGGTGGCAGATACGGTAACGGTAGGGTCATTATCATCTGGCCACCAACCCAATACCGGTTGTCCATTTTCTTAAAAAGTAGGGTTTTTTATGGCGAGGTTGTTATATTGTGGATATGGAGAATAAAATGACAGAGGATTTTTTGGCCAAGTGGCTCAATAATGAGCTTACCGAAGCTGAGCTTACAGAGTTTAAAAACTCTGATGGGTACGCTACCTATGTGCGTATCGCAAGGGCTTCCAAGGACATGAACCCTCCCCATTTTAATCACGACCGTGCCTTTGAGGCCATTAAAAACCGTCGTGAATTTAAATCGGGAAAAGTGGTCTCCCTTTTCCCATACAAAAAGTTCATGAAGGTGGCCGCTGCCATAATCCTTCTGTTATCGGCTTCCTATTTTTATTTAAATTCCTTGGGAGAGAATATCAATACCCCCTATGCCCAAAACAAGGAAATAGTGCTCCCCGATGCCTCAGAGGTCATCCTGAATGCTGATTCCAGGCTTTCCTATAGTAAAAAGGACTGGTCATCGGAGCGAAGTCTCACCTTGGAAGGTGAAGCTTACTTTAGAGTTGCCAAGGGGAAAAAATTCACTGTTTCCACAGCTTTGGGAGATGTCACTGTTTTGGGGACCCAGTTCAATGTAACCCAACGAAATGGCCTATTTGAGGTAGACTGTTACGAAGGACGTGTACAGGTTACTTTTATGGGAAAAGAAACCCAATTATCGGCAGGGACCTCTTTCCTCGCCATTAACGGCGTCATTATGAGCAACAGGGTGGTCAAGACCGAAAAGCCCAGTTGGGTCAATAAGGAAAGTAGCTTTGAGGCCATTCCCCTACGATATGTATTGGCTGAATTTGAAAGACAGCATAATATACAGGTTAAATCCAATGACCTTGACCTTGATCAGGTCTTCACGGGCACCTTCAGTAACACCAATCCTGAGTTAGCCCTTAAGAGCATTTGCACCCCTTCACAAATAAAGTTTAAATTAGAAGGCAATAAAGTGCAGCTCCATGCCGAAAATGCCCCTTGACCGCGCTAGGACCTTAGCCATTTTACTTTGTTCCCTATTCACTATGGCCAGCCTACTTGGCCAGGGGGTCAATGGTGGCAAGCAATACCTAACAGGATATCTTTCACAACTTGAGGAACGTTTCAATGTTAAGTTTTCATTCCTGAACCAGGATTTGGATGAGCTACAGATAAAAGTACCGCCCAAAGACGACCTTCCTGGGATATTAAATGCCCTAGGGGAGCAAGTACAGCTGGAAATCGAAAAACTCAATGAACGTTACTATGCCATTTCCCTCAGGGAGTCACTCAATCTATGTGCCACCGTACTTGACAACTTTGAGCGCAATACAGTTTCTGGGGCCACGGTAAGGGTCCTTGGCGAATCAACCGCAATTATCACAGACCTAGACGGCCACTTTCAACTGGAAGGAGTGAACAGGGATGCCAAACTGGAAATTAGGCATCTGGGTTACAAACCCTTATTTGTAAACGCAATTGGGTTGGTAGATACATCCCCTTGCCACACCTTATTGTTGGTTCCCAACATAAATCGGTTAAACGAGGTAATCGTATACAAATTCCTGACCGAAGGGCTTACAAAACAAGCAGACGCAAGCTTGGAAATCAATACCGATCAATTCAGTATTCTCCCCGGCCTCACTGAACCGGACGTACTACAAACGGCACAGGCCTTACCAGGGATCAAAAGTATAGATGAGACAGTTTCCCAAATTAATATCCGAGGGGGGTCCAATGATCAAAACCTTATTCTTTGGGATGGTATCAAAATGTATCAGTCCGGCCATTTCTTTGGACTTATTACCGCCTTCAACCCGTACCTAACACAGACAGTAACTGCGATTACCAATGGCACCAGTGCTGAATTTGGTGATGGTGTGAGCGGTATTTTAAAAATTGACACAAAGGACAAATTAATCCCGAAGGCTTTTGGTGGTGGCGGTTTTAACTTAATCAGTGGTGATGCCTATGCGCACATTCCCATAGCGGATAGTCTGGCCGTACAGTTTTCAGCGCGCCGATCTACCACTGATTTTTTCAATTCACCCACCTATGGTGAATTTTTTGACAGGGCTTTCCAACATTCACAGGTTCAATC
>JBFOLQ010000272.1:0-5144 GCA_040830145.1 Flavobacteriaceae bacterium
CAAAGGAGGGCAAATTGTGGAGGCCAAAATGAAAAATTTTGTCACCTATGATTCTATTCCTATTTATTTGGTAAAAGATGGCAACGCTGCTTTTGGATTAAATTTTAGCTCCTCGGACAATAGGGTGCTGAATTCAAAAGAGCTGTATTTTGAACCAGAGCTTAGTGGTTCTGGAGGCAATCAGGTACTTTCAATGAAAGCCAAGGTGTCTGCCAACCAATTCCTGGAATACAGATATGAAATGAAACCTGAGGAGTACCTCCTAGATTTTACAATTCGCTCACAGGGTTTGAACGGGATTGTAAATGGCAATCAACCGCTACAGCTGCAATGGGAGCTAAGAGGGATCAGGCATGATAAAAGTGTACAGTACGAAAACCGGTACACCGAAGTAATGTACAAATATGAAGACGGAAAGGTAGATTATATGTCCACCACGAGTGATGACGAGGAGACAGAGGAAGACGTGCAATGGGTATCCTATAAACAGCATTTTTTTAGTTCAATTTTGGCCACAAAAAAGAACTTTAAGACGGCCGACCTGAGTTCTAAGAATTTAGTAGAGGAGGAGAGTAAGGAAACCAAATTCACCAAGGAATTTGGCACCACTATTCCTTTGGCTTTAGAGGGAGGAGAGTTTTCAGAAAACTTAAATTGGTACTTCGGCCCGACCGATGAAAAAGTCTTAAAACAGTATGAAGAATACGGCCTTGACGATTCTATCTATTTTGGATGGGGTATCTTCGGCTGGATCAACAGATATGTGTTCACGCCCTTCTACGGATTACTAAGTTCCTTCTTGCCTTATGGTATTGCCATTGTGGTCATGACCATTTTGGTGAGGCTGGCAATGTCGCCAATTACTTATAAGTCGTATTTATCTCAGGCTAAGATGAAAGTTTTAAAGCCCGAAATTACAGAGCTTGGAGAGAAGTATAAGGACAACGCCATGAAGAAGCAGCAGGAGACCATGAGGTTGTATAATAAAGCCGGGGTGAACCCTATGAGCGGATGTATTCCCGCCTTACTGCAGCTGCCGATATTTTACGCGCTCTTTATGTTTTTTCCCACCTCTTTTGCGCTACGCCAAAAGTCCTTTTTGTGGGCAGAAGACCTTGCGTCCTATGACACCATAGCACAGTTGCCCTTCACCATTCCCTTTTATGGAGATCATGTAAGTTTATTTCCAATTCTGGCATCTGTAGCCATATTCTTTTATATGATGATGACCACCGGGCAGAACATGCAGACGCAACCCGGCATGCCCAATATGAAATTCATCATGTATTTATCTCCACTTCTGATGTTGTTCTTCTTCAACAATTATGCTAGTGGGCTTAGTTTGTATTATTTTATTTCAAACCTCATTACCATTGGGATCATGCTGGTAATAAAACGATTTATTCTGGACGAAGACAAAATTCATGCTCAGATCCAGGAGAACAAAAAGAAACCCAAGAAGGAAAATAAATTCCAGAAAAGAATGCGTGAGATGATGGAGCAAGCCGAGGAGCAGAAAAAAGCGGGCAGGAGATAGCCCAAGAAATACAATCAAATAAAAAGCCTCCTTTTAATACGGAGGCTTTTTTATTTTGACCTATTTTATTAGGATTTCATCGATAATATCATGATTTCTAATGGGTTATACTGAAACAATATTATCTTTTAGGACCAAATTTTAAATAACTATAGATGCGTTATTTAATATCTGTGGGAGACCTATATTTTAAAAGACTTCGTTTGTCTTCTACCAATCATGGGGTGTAAAAAGTAGGTAATATGAACCTATTGCTAAGATTTTATTCTGAGTGTTACATATGTTGGATGTTTTGTGACATACGTCTTATCCTGAAAACAAAGAATAAAATACTTTTACGCCGAGCATTTTTTGCTAAATAGGTACCCGATAAATCCCCTTATCAAAGTATACCAAGATTGAAACCAGCTGAACTTATTTGGTGCTATTTAAGTGAAGTAATATCAACTAAAAACTTTGATTATGGCAAAATTTCTACCCCACGTTTATTTCAAGCATAAATCAAAAAAAACAACCGACTATTTAAGACCTATCAATAATGCCATTAAAAGAACACTTCAGCTAAGCTGTTTTTTGTTGGCAGCCTTAGGGATGTCTCAATCCGGTACCATACAATTTTCTTCGGCTAACTATAGCGTAAGTGAATCTGACGGAACCGTAACTTTAGAAATTCAGAGGGTAGGAGGGAGTGCAGGAGAGCTCACCGTTCAAATTCAGACTGCAGATGGAACAGCAACTATTGTTGACGACTATGCCGGTATTCCAGTTCCCTTGACTTTAATCTGGGCAGATGGTAATACTACACCAAAAACAGTAAGCTTACCCATAGCGACTGACCTGTTGGTTGAAGGGAATGAGGAATTTTCAGCATTCCTTACAGCTACCAACCCGGATTGGTTGGGGACCCCCTCAACAGCTACGGTGACCATAACCGATGTGCCTCCTGGGACCATACAATTTTCTTCGGCTAACTATAACGTAAGTGAATCTGACGGAACGGTAACTTTAGAAATTCAGCGGGTAGGAGGGAGTGCTGGAGAGCTCACCGTTCAAATTCAGACTGCAGATGGAACGGCAACTATTGTTGACGACTATGCTGGTATTCCAGTTCCCTTAACTTTAGTCTGGACAGATGGTAATACTACGCCAAAAACAGTAAGCTTACCCATAGCGACTGACCTATTGGTTGAAGGAGATGAGGAATTTTCAGCATTTCTTACTGCTACCAACCCGGATTGGTTAGGGACACCCTCAACAGCAACCGTGACCATAAGCGATGTTCCACCGGGTGCCATCCAATTCTCACAAGCCAATTATAACGTAAGTGAAACGGCAGGTACTGTTACCTTAGAAATCCAGCGGGTTGGAGGGAGCATAGGAATGCTTCAGGTAGCTATACAAACCATGGATGGTACAGCAACCATTGTTGACGATTATGCAGGCATTCCTGTGCCTCTAAATTTAACCTGGTCCGATGGCGATACTACCCCAAAAACAGTAAGCTTACCAATAGCGCCAGACCTTTTGGTTGAAGGGGATGAGCAATTCTCAGCATTCCTTACGGCTACCAATCCGGATTGGTTGGGGACCCCCTCAACAGCTACGGTGACCATAAGCGATGTTCCGCCGGGTACCATACAATTTTCTTCGGCCAACTATAGCGTAAGTGAATCTGACGGAACCGTAACTTTAGAAATTCAGCGGGTAGGAGGGAGTGCAGGAACGCTTCAGGTAGCTATACAGACTATGGATGGCTCAGCAACCATTGTCGACGATTATGCAGGCATTCCTGTGCCTCTAAATTTAACATGGTCCGATGGCGATACTACGCCAAAAACAGTAACCTTACCTATAGTCGATGATATTATTTCTGAACCTAACGAAGACTTTTCAGTGTTCCTCACCAGCACCAATCCTGATTGGTTGGGAACTCCTTCCTCGGCCACAGTCACCATACTGGCAAATGATGGAGGAGAGATATGTACCACCACGGTTACCACAGATGCCGGTATGGATCAAACCGTTTGCGGCAATACTACGGTAAACTTATCTGCCACCGCAAGTGGAGCTGGAATGTGGAGTGGTGGCAGCGGAAGCTTTGCTGATGCTACAATGTCCGCAACCACTTATACACCTGCCCCGGGTGAACTAGGAACAACGGTTATGCTCACCTGGACCACTGCTGATCCGGATGGTGTAGGGCCGTGTATAGAAGCCAGCGATACCGTTGAAATTACTTTTGATATGGAGGCCTATGCGGGTGTTAATAATCAAATTGTGGTATGTGAGGGTGATATTGTGGATCTCGGCACATTGGTTAGTGTTCCGGGCGGGTCATTTAGCGGAGCTGGTGTAGGCGGATCTACATTTGACACCACAGGGCTTGCCGGTGGAGATTATCTGATAACCTATTCCGTTAATAGCGGCAATTCTTGTCCGGATGATACCGCCTTAATAACCGTAACCGTTGTAGATGAAACCATAGTCCAAAGTTGTGAGGTTACAGATATTGACTATTGTACTCCCTCAGAAGCTCCCTTTTATAGCTTCTATTGGAATGAAATGAAACTTGTAGTGCCCGGCTCCGAATTCTTTTCGCAAAATGCGACACACAATTTGTCATTCGTTGAATTTGCAGACGGCACAGCCATAATTCAAGGAGCTACCCAATCTGGAAACTGCTCGGCTGAATTATACATCGTTTTAAAAGAAAGAAAAAATTGGACAGACTGGAGTGCGGGTGGAGGAGGATTTAAACCTCAGGGTTGTGATCCGGGCGCTCTGGTAAAAGAGGATCTTCGTTACTATGTGGTAGACGGTGATAAAAGTACCATTACCACCACCGGCGGGGACTGCCTTGAGGAAGGAACTTATAAGGTAACACAACGCCCCGATCCTGATGACCTGACTACGCCAAATTTAGGGGTTCATGTAGGTCCCGGAGGCGCATTATTTGACTCAGACACCACGGCAGAAGGTCTGGCCGGCTGGGCATGGATGGGCCCAGTGGGCGATGAAAGACGTTGGAAGATCGACTTTAACTTTCATATCAGTTGCAAGGATAATTCTCAGTGCGGTACAGAAGAAGTCTGCGATGGTATTGATAACGACCTCGACGGAGAAATTGATGAAGGCTTCGATGCTGATAATGACGGAATACCAGATTGTGAGGATGTAGAAGAGTGTGATGGTTTAGATAATGATGGTGATGGCGAAATAGATGAAGGCTTTGATGCAGATAACGATGGTACCCCGGATTGTGAGGATGTGGAAGAGTGTGATGGCTTGGACAATGATGGCGATGGTGAAATAGACGAAGGTTTTGATGCCGATAATGATGGTACTCCGGATTGTGAGGATGTGTGCGATGGAGATGATTCTGCCGATGCAGATGGAGATGGTGTCCCTGACGCCTGTGATATTTGTGACGGGGATGATACTGCCGACGCCGATGGCGATGGTGTTCCAGATGCCTGTGATATTTGTGATGGTGATGATGGGGTTGATTCCGATGGCGACGGTATTCCGGACGCCTGTGATATTTGTGACGGGGATGATACTGCCGACGCCGATGGCGAAGGTGTTCCTGACGCCTGTGATATTTGCG
>JBFOLQ010000273.1:0-4776 GCA_040830145.1 Flavobacteriaceae bacterium
GAACGTCAATTCCGGATTGTAGCCACTTGCTCTGTGTCGCCACTCCAGCGGGGCAGCGATTGGTATGGCATACCTGGGCTTGGATACAACCGATGCTCATCATGGCCTCCCTGGCCACATTGATGCAATCGACCCCCATGGCAAATGCCATGGCGGCCTTGGCCGGGAATCCCAATTTGCCACTGCCCACAAAAACAACCCTTTCGGTCAACCCTCGTCGTTGAAATAATTTATATAGATTGGAAAAGCCGTATACCCAAGGTAACGACACATGATCCGCAAAACTGGGGGGTGCCGCACCGGTACCTCCCTCACCACCATCAACCGTAATGAAATCAGGACCCGTTCCCTTTTCCACCATCAAATCGGCCAGTTCCTCCCATTGGTCCATTTTTCCAATGGCTCCCTTGATGCCAACGGGCAATCCCGTTTCCGCTGCAATGGATTCAATAAGATCCATGAGTTCCCCCACATTGCCAAAGGCCTTATGGGTTGCCGGGGAAAGGACATCCTTTCCTATTTCCACTCCTCGGATCTCAGCAATCTCTTTGGTAATCTTTGCCCCAGGGAGCACTCCTCCCTTACCGGGTTTGGCCCCTTGGGAAAGCTTGATCTCAATGGCCCTGATACAGGGGTTTTCCGTTACCAGGGCCTTGAGTTTATCCATGGAGAAATTACCGTCCTTGGAACGTACCCCAAAGTATCCCGTACCAAAATGAAAGACCACATCCCCTCCCTGTTTATGATATGGGGACAGTCCGCCTTCCCCGGTGTTATGATAGGCATATGATTTGGCCACACCGTGGTTCATCGCCTCGACAGCTGCAGCAGAAAGCGACCCAAAACTCATAGCGGATACATTGATCACAGAGGCAGGACGGTATGGTTTTTTTCGCTTGTTGTATTCACCCATGACTTTGGCACAGGGCAAAAAGGAAGTATCCAACCGATTGGGATGGTCCTCGCCCATGGCATAGGCCATCATTTGGTTTTTTATGAATATATGGTGATGGGCGTAAATATCGCGATCCGTCCCAAAACCCTCATAATTGTTTTCCTTTTTGGCCGAGGCATAAATCCATCCCCTCTCAATACGATTGAAGGGGAGTTCCTCACGGTTATTGGCCACAAAATATTGTCGCATTTCAGGCCCAATACTCTCCAACCAATACCGCAAATGTCCTACAATGGGATAGTTATGGGTAATGGTATGCGCCCGTTGAAAAAAAACATCCCG
Organism: Flavobacteriaceae bacterium; assembly: GCA_040830145.1. GTDB lineage: Bacteria > Bacteroidota > Bacteroidia > Flavobacteriales > Flavobacteriaceae > JBFOLQ01. The sequence continues at coordinate 1,238 of JBFOLQ010000273.1, forward strand.
AATCGCCACCAAGGCTAGGAGTACAATAATCCACACCCACCAAGGGAGGTCCGAAAGTATTGCGAGATTATCCATAAATACATCCCAAATTTAATTCCAAAAGTGACCGGGCCCATATATTCATTGTCCACTTCCCAAATAGTCCAGCGTAATCTCGGTCATGGCCTTCACTCCCAATTGCATGCCCGCATCATCGATTAAAAAATCTGGCGTATGGTGGGGATAGGGTTGGGTGTTCCCAGGGGTCATCCCTCCCAAAAAGAAAAAGAACCCGGGTACATCACGCTGAAAATAAGAGAAATCTTCAGCCCCCGTTATGGCTTTCTGTATTACTACGCTTTCCGTTCCGGTCACCCGCTGCAAGGTTGGCAACATCTGCGCCACCAACTCAGGGTCGTTATAGGTAATGTCCGTCGCATCCTTGATTTCACAAGTAGCCTCACCTCCATAGGCCTTGGCAATATCAGCAACCATTTCCTTCATCCGTTTGTTGATATGGTCCTTCATACCGTAATCCAATGTTCGAATGGTACCTATCATTTCAGCACTTTCAGGAATGATATTGAAACGTACCCCACTACTGATCTTGCCCACCGTAATCACCGCCGCTTCATTTGTCAGGTTGGCCTCACGACTGATGATTGTCTGCAGTCCATCAATGATTTTCGCACTGATCAATATGGGGTCGACCCCGGCCCAAGGTTGTGAACCATGGCTCTGCTTTCCCTTCACCTTTATGGTAAAACTTTGGGCCGCGGCCATAGTACCTCCAGATTTGTACCGAATCATACCCACTGGGGTCTGGGAGTTAATGTGCAATCCAAAAATGGCATCTACATCCGGATTTTTCAGTACCCCTTCCTTGACCATCAATAAAGCCCCGCCTTCCTCTCCAGGGGGCGGTCCTTCCTCCGCAGGTTGGAAAATAAACTTTACGGTACCCTTTATCCGTTCCCTATGTTTTGCCAAAACCTCGGCCACTCCCATCAAAATGGCAGTGTGGGTATCATGTCCACAGGCGTGCATCACCCCGACCTCCTTATCCAAAAAGGTGGATCTAACGGTAGATTTAAAAGGCAAATCGTTACGTTCGGTGACGGGAAGTGCGTCCATGTCCGCACGGAGGGCCACTACCTTGCCGGGATGCCCTCCCTTTAGAATTCCCACTACTCCGGTATGGGCCACGCCCGTTTGCACCTCAAGCCCAAGGGACTTTAAATGTCCGGCCACTTTCTCAGCCGTCTTGAACTCCCGGTTTGACAATTCTGGGTTTTGATGAAAATGGTGCCGCCATTCAATTACCTTGGGTTCAACTGTCTTGTAATCGTTCTCCAAATTGGGGCCCTGGGCCATAAGGGCTCCAGTGAGGCATAGAATGCCAAGGACTAGGTATATTCTTATTTTATCCATATTACTAATAGGGTTTGTTCGGTTTAAAAGGTCATTTATCTCAATTAATTTCATGCATTTAATTTTATTGCTTGCTTTGGCCAGTACCATTTACAGTGACATAAGACATGCCTTTTTCAATTCATTTAAAACTTTATAAGACAATATCCTTTATTCTGGTAATCAATCAGTACTGTCATAGCTGAAAGCGCTATTTTCACACCATCCACCAATGCTTCCCGCGGGAATTCCCTGGAAAGGGAAGATTGTCCGCAAAAGACAATCTCCACCCCGGAATCCATCAACTCGACCAAGAGTTGGGAGTTTGGGTTATCCCTATTGAAACGACTTTGGTAGGCGCGATCGGTAATCAAATCCTTGGAGGCCTTATTGTGCACTACCAAAACAGCCTTTAAATGTTCCTTGGGAACCCCATTCTGGGCATGCATGTTCAAGTAACGGGCAACCGTCTCAATACGGCGGTTCAGTTGGGGTGGGTCATCAGGGGACTCCATGACATCAAATATGGCCTTGTACACTAGGGTTGTGTCCACGGGAATATGGGCGTCGGGCACATGCCATACGGCACCGTAATTTTCAATAATGGGCCCCGTATTTTTTTCTTGGCCAAAGAGCATTCCTCCCAAAAACAATATAACCCACACGGTCTTCATCGCAGTACCGCTTTTTTCCATATCCTTCAAAAATAAGTGCTCTTTTGGCCCCATGCCACATCGTATGGTCCCCATACCTGAAAAATTGTACTTCCATATACCACATCCGGGGACGTGCTCCAGGAAACAACTTTTGGGATATGTTCGGGATTCCAAGTGCTAAATATATCCAAAATGCCCCATATTGGGGTACATTGTTCATAATTCGAAAAAACTTCATTTTACGGACCGTTCCAATATGGTTAATTTCACCCTTTGAATGATATGGAATCAGATTCATTTCTAAGCAAACTCAACGAGGCCCAGAGTAAACCTGTTTTACACAAGGACGGTCCGCTCATGGTAATTGCCGGGGCGGGTTCTGGCAAGACCCGCGTACTTACATACCGTATTGCCCATCTGATGGGGCAGGGGGTCGATGCCTTTAATATCCTGGCATTGACCTTTACCAATAAGGCCGCTCGGGAAATGAAAAAACGTATTGCCGATATTGTGGGTAATTCCGAGGCCAAAAACCTTTGGATGGGTACCTTTCATTCCATTTTTGCCAAATTATTGCGTTTTGAGGCGGACAAATTGGGTTTCCCCAGTAACTTCACCATCTATGATACCCAGGACAGCCAACGACTGATAGCATCGATCATCAAGGAAATGGGGCTGGATAAGGACATCTATAAATACAAACAGGTTCAAAATAGGATATCTTCCTATAAGAACAGCCTTATCACGGTCAGGGCCTATTTTCAGAATCCAGAGCTACAGGAGGCCGATGCCATGGCAAAACGCCCACGCTTGGGAGAGATTTATCAGAACTATGTGGACCGTTGCTTTAAGGCAGGGGCCATGGATTTTGACGACCTGTTGTTGCGTACCAATGAATTGCTAACAAGGTATCCAGAGGTACTCATGAAATACCAAGAACGATTCAAGTATATCTTGGTGGATGAGTATCAGGATACCAATCACTCCCAGTACCTTATTGTAAAGGCACTTTCAGATCGGTATCAGAATATTTGCGTGGTGGGGGACGATGCACAAAGTATCTACTCGTTCCGGGGTGCCAATATCAGCAACATCCTTAACTTCCAGAAAGATTATGACAATGTGGCCGTATACCGATTGGAGCAAAACTACCGATCCACAAAAAACATTGTCAACGCCGCCAACTCGGTAATCGCCAAAAATAGGGACCAGCTTCAAAAAACAGTTTGGACGGCCAATGACGATGGGGCCATGATCAAGGTACACCGAAGTGTTTCCGATGCCGAGGAGGGTCGCTTTGTGGCCGGAAGTATCTTTGAGAACAAAATGCAGCACCAAATGGCCAATGGTACCTTTGCAGTATTGTACCGAACCAATTCCCAGTCCCGTGCCATTGAGGATGCCCTACGGAAGAAAGACATTCCCTATAGAATCTATGGGGGTCTTTCCTTTTACCAACGAAAGGAGATCAAGGACGTGCTGTCCTATCTGCGC
>JBFOLQ010000274.1:0-6413 GCA_040830145.1 Flavobacteriaceae bacterium
ATCCGCATTGGAAAAGGCCCCGGTTTGGGAGAGCCAGGAGGTTGCATTGCCCGTACCGTTGGTCGGAAGGTTTCCGTTTAGGAATTTTCCAATGGCTTGGCCATTGGGACCTGCCGCCATCATGGATTGAGGTGTCTCAACGGCACGCCCAATGTCTTTTTTAAAACCGTTTGTATGAGCGTGAAAGTTAGGAGTATGGCCGCCATGGGCCAATAGCTGGGATGTGCCAGGTACTTGCTCGCCTTCACTGATAGGATGGAAGGTGGTAGACATTGAAGAACGGTCCACTACGGCATACGTAATTACAATAACCACCAAAATGGGCAATAACCACGTTGGATTGGTCTGTCTAGTCATTTTCATGAATCATTCATTTTTGAACCCCATCCAAGCAACATACCAACAACACATCCCGTATCCGTCATTAAACAATTATTTGCCACGGTGTATACAAAATGGGTCAATGTGCTATGTTGCACAGGGAAGATGAGGGGGAGTTGTATCAATACAGTTGGAATGGTCAATTCCAGGACCAAATTAGAAATGAATTTGCCAAAGATCAAATTCAGAAATGTTTTTTAGGTGAAGGGCCCATTTTATCGGACAAGCAACTTGACATTTCCACTCAGATTGCAGGGAATGGTACGGTACTTTCCACTGGCCTCGAAAAATGAACCTGGTTTTCAAATGCCCATGGACTTTTTTTGGAAACGAAAATGGAGGAACAACCGTGGGCAACCACTGAAAATCATATGGGTTTATCGCCTCATTTTTTGTAGCTCAAAAAACGTTTTTGAACGCTTGGTTTTAGGGCTAAGGCGATGGGAATGCCTTTGTGGTCATGGAGATTGATAAATTTTACTGGATGGTATTGTTTTGTATGTTCAACAATCTGACTTATAGATACTTATAAATTATTTAAAATTATGGGAAACTGATAAATATCATATTCTAAAATCGTGCTGTAAAATACCTTTAATAGGTCATTTTAACCTAAATAAACAAAGAACAAATGAAAAAACACGTAGTGATCTTTGAGGCCCGTGGTGGTACGGACAAGGGCAAGTATGGTTTTCGAAAGGATTCCAAACCCATTATTGACTCTTTAAAACAACGGGGCTGGACCGCCGAGATCATATTTTATCGCGATGAGGATCGTGGCGAGATTTATTCCCATACCAAGGAAAAGGCCGATGCCTACATTAGTAGGGTAAACCCTGGAAACTTGCCCGATGAGACAGGCTATTTTCAAATGCTACGTGAATTGGTGGCCAATGGTGTGGAGGGATTGCCACATCCTGACGCCATGATTGCCTATGGGGCTAAAAATTCGGTTGAGAAGCTAAAGGGAACCAAAATTGTGCCCAAGGACGTACACACCTATTTTTCCTTTGATGAATTGAAGGCCAATTTTCCCAAAAGCTTGGGTACTGGTGTTCGGGTACTTAAGCAGAACCGGGGATCCACTGGTGAAGGGATATGGCGTGTAGAGGTATTGAATGCCAACAAATACAAGGGTAGGATTCCGTTGGATGCCATGTTAAAGTTGACAGAGGCCAAAGACAACCACACAGAGGAAAGGACACTTCAGGACTTTATGGAATTCTGTATCCCCTATTTGGAAGGAAAGGGTGGTATGCTGCTGGATATGCCTTTTCTACCGCGTATTAAGGAAGGTGAAATTCGGGTTTTGATGCTTCGTGACAATGTCGTCAATGTTGTACACAAGAAGCCGGCTGATACCGCTGATGCCTTCTCCGCTACACTGTTTTCCGGAGCTAAATACCGTTACGATAAACCTGAGCAATGGCCAGACTTGGTAAAATCGGTGAAAGCTTCGTTAAAGGATATCCAGTCGCGTATGGGGAATTATGACCTACCCTTGATCTGGACAGCCGATTTTATCTTGGATACCCACCCCTAGACAAATGGGGATATATATGTTCTGGGAGAAATCAATGCTTCATGTGTGGGCTTTACGACCCATTTGGAACTCAGCGAGAACATAGCGGATGAGGTGTTGGCCCTTATGGATGCCGAGGAGGCCGTAACCCAACGTTGGGCCGCTTTTACAAAATGACATTGCCATAACTTGGGTAAAAGGGGAATGTCTTTATATATGGGCCTTCCCCTTTTTTGTGACCCAAAGCGACGATTGGGGTGCCGACCATAAAAAAAAAGTGTAAATTGCAAGAAAAAGGCTACAATTTCGTTATTGGATTATGGGAAAGCTGGTGTCGAGGGAATTGGAGTTTATCAGGGGATTGGGCCATCACCAATTGTTCAGCCTGATAATAGGTGTCATGCTCCTCGGTATTTCCATCAATTTTATCATTGAGTACAATTTGGGGGGGCTAAGTGAGTTTGCTTTGCGCGATCTCTCCATGCTCATGGTCATTTCCACTGCTTATGGGTTGTACTTGTTACGGAAAATATCTGCACGAAACGTCTTTGTCATAGCGGTTTATACCATTGTCTTGGCCATTACCCTATCCATTGTGCTACGTGTACAACACCCTGATTTTGTTTTTGAACCGTATTACATAAAAGTTGAGCTTATCCTAATTGTCATGAGCTTTACCATAGGGGTTTTTGTACAGCCATGGCACAAGTTGATCATAGTGGTTTACAATATTCTCTTCACCCTGTTATGTGCCATACTGGTCAATGGAGGGTATCCCACGTCAAAGTTTTTCTTTTATGTGATGTTGGTTTCCGCTGCTGGGTATTTTGGTTATGTGGCCTTTAAGAACCTGTTACGGTTGAACAGCCAAATCAAGGAGAACAATTTGATCATTACACAGGCCAATAAGGATTTAAAGCATCTCAACGAATTCAAGGACAGCCTTTTTAAGATTATAGGGCACGATTTACGATCTCCCATTTTTCAAATCGTTTCCCTTTTGGAGATTTTGGAGGAATCCAAAACGGAGTCAGAACGTCAGGAATGCCTTGACTATATGCGCGTTGCCGCCAATAATGCCAATCTTTTGCTGGAGGACCTTTTGCAGTGGGCCAAGGAGCGACCCAATGATAATCCGGGAAAGATTGTGGTCGAGGAATTCAATATTCATGACCTCGTCGATAAGACCCTCCGATTTTTTAAACCGGCCACCGCTAAGAAAAGGCTATATATGATCAACGCCACAGAGCATGACCAAAAGGTGGCCTTTGATGCCAAAACCATGGAGACAATCTTAAGGAATCTCATTTCCAATGCGATTAAGTTTTCCCCAAGCGGAGAGGTGGTTTCCGTCATTAGCCAGGCAGATGATGAATATATTAAAGTGAGCGTCAGGAACAATGGGGAGAGCATTGATTCCTCCTTGCTCCAGGAACTTGAAACCGGTTCCCCAGTTATGGGGACCCGTGGTACCGATAATGAAAAAGGTACCGGAAGTGGCTTGGGTATATGCAAACGCTTGTTGGACCGGTACAAGGGAAAATTGGAAATTCGAAACTTGGAAAATGGAATCATGGCCTCTGTTTACGTTCCCAAAAACCTAGATTCCATAGGCCAGGAATTGGCACTTTCAGGCATATCGTAATTCACATTATTTTTTGATACGAATGGAATGTATGATCTTGCGGACCAGCAGTAGATAGGGAAAGCCGTGGAAGAAGATATCAAACCAATCCAATGGTCCCATGCCCACGGCACCACCGGCAATCCATTTTATTTTGCCCCACAGGTGCGGCTCAGGGACAAATGGGGCCAAACCCAAGGTTAGACATAGTAGGATAATGATTTTCCAATCGTTCAATAGGTTCATGGCCATCCTGTTACTAGGTTGGGTTCTTAATCAAATGGCAATAGGTCCGGGGCTAAATAGGTGTTTTTAGCCTTAGTGGAATTAAATATATCAAATCCGTAATGGCATTCCATCAATTCTTTGAAATTATATTTTAATTGCGGAAATTCTGAAATAAACCCCTTAAAGGTATTGTGCCCTGACTTACTCCAAAAATGGGTTACGGCCTTGATGGCCGCCATGGTCAATGTGATATTGAATTTGTCCCTGGCACCCGCAAACTCTACATACTTCTTTAATTGCTGGAGTATATTTTTTTCGGCCTGTTCCATTCCATATTTTTCAATATGTATCCAGGCCAATCGTAAATGGGCTTCGTGTGAGAAAATGGAGGGAGGTAATTGACAATGGAGAAATTGCCGTTCAAATTCAATGTCGGTAAGCTTAAAATGGGGTTCCATATTTTTCAAATTCTTTTTCGAATAGTCTGAATAAAGGTATTTATATTTTCCGTCCCGTTTTGTGCCAGGTGTTTGATAAAGGCTGAACCGATAATGGCCCCTTGCGCCTTTTGGGTGGCTAAATCAAATGTATTTTGATTGCTAATGCCGAAACCAACGATCAAAGGGTTTTTAAGGTTCATACGGGCTATCCGGTCAAAATAATCCAACTGTTCGGAAGCAAACCCCTTCTTGGCCCCCGTAGTACTGGCAGAGCTGACCATATAAATAAATGCATTGGAGGCTTCATCAATTTTTCGAATACGTTGTTCCGATGTTTGGGGCGTAATGATAAAAATGACGGCCAAGCCATACTTCTCAAATACAGTGGCGTATTCTTGTTGATAGACCTCTAGGGGCAAGTCGGGAAGAATGAGTCCATCAATACCAATTTCGGCGCATTTCTGACAAAAAGCTTCCACTCCGTATTGTAGTACGGGATTAAAATACCCCATAATAATCAGCGGAATGTCCACTGTTTTACGAACACTTTCCAGTTGTTCAAATAGGATGTCAGTGGTCATTCCGTTCCCAAGAGCGATTGTGGAGCTCTCTTGTATGGTAGGCCCGTCGGCCAAGGGATCACTAAAGGGCAATCCAATCTCAATGATGTCAACCCCAGCTTTCTCGAGCTTTTGAACGATGGGAACCGTGTCCTCCAAATGGGGGAATCCCGCGGTAAAATAAATGGAGAGGAGCTTTTCAGTCTGTCCCTCTGATATTGACCCGTGTTTGAATTTTTTGATTATTCGGTTCATGATAAAACAAACTTAAAGTCCAAAGTAATCTATATAGTTTTGCAAATCCTTATCCCCCCTCCCAGAGAGATTTACCACGACCACCTCATGGTTCCCAAAACTTCGTTGCCCAAAAACGGCCAATGCATGGGATGATTCTATGGCGGGGATAATACCTTCCAATTTACACAACTCCAATCCCGCTTTCATGGCTTGGTCATCGGTGATGCTTGCAAAATCAGCCCTTCCAGATCGATGCAAATGTGCGTGTAGGGGCCCCACACCAGGATAGTCCAATCCCGCCGAAATGGAATAGGGTTCTGTAATCTGCCCATCCTGGGTCTGCATCAAAAGGGTCTTGCTTCCATGGATGATACCTGCCCTTCCCAAGGCAGAGGTGGCTGCACTCTCACCCGTGTCAATGCCCTTTCCGGCAGCTTCCACGGCAATAAGGTTTACTTGTGGGGTATTGAGATAGTGATAAAAGGCCCCTGCGGCATTGCTGCCACCCCCCACACAGGCTATGACATAATCAGGATGGTCGCGCCCTTCCCTTTCGGCAAGCTGCCACTTGATTTCTTCTGAAATGACGGATTGAAATCGGGCTACCATATCGGGATACGGATGGGGACCCACCACCGATCCTATAATGTAATGGGTATTTACGGGATTGTTGATCCAGTCCCGGATGGCCTCATTGGTGGCATCCTTGAGGGTCTTACTGCCCGAAGTGGCAGCTCTTACCTCTGCTCCCAACATTTTCATACGCGCTACATTGGGAGCTTGCCGGGCGATGTCAATCTCCCCCATGTATACCACACATTCAATCCCCATTAAGGCACAAACCGTGGCAGTGGCCACTCCATGTTGTCCTGCCCCCGTTTCAGCAATGATGCGATTTTTGCCCAATCTTTTGGCCAAAAGTATTTGCCCAATGGTGTTGTTTACCTTATGTGCCCCAGTATGGCACAGGTCTTCCCTTTTTAGGTAGATGTGGGTTCCATATTTTTCTGATAGGCGTTCGGCAAAGTATAAGGGTGTTGGACGACCCACATAATCCCGTAACAATTGCCGGAATTCTTCCTGAAAGGAAGGTTCAGACAATATTTGCAGATACTGCTGCCGCAGCTCCTCGGTATTGGGGTAAAGCATTTCTGGGATAAATGCCCCCCCAAACTCACCATAGTACCCTTTGTCATTGGCGTGATGGTCCCCTCCGGGGGTCCCTCCCAAAGGGGAAGGGGTTTGAACGGAAGTTTTCATAGTGTGGTTGGATTGTTTCTCTTGGCAAACCAAGAGTCCATTAGTTTTTTGAATTCCTTTAATGTGTCAATATCCTTCATTCCGGGTATCGTCTCGAACCTACTATTGACATCGATGGCATGACAATGTTTTGATTCGGGCTTGGAAAAAAAGGATTTTAA
>JBFOLQ010000275.1:0-5081 GCA_040830145.1 Flavobacteriaceae bacterium
GTTATAGGCCCCGAAGGCACAGATGTGGATGCCGTTCTTAAGGCAGGCGTTACGGGAGGTGCCGCCCAACCCCAGTCAGTCGAAGCCCCGGTGGAAGAGAAAAAGGAGGAAATGCCCATGGCCACTTCCGATGCAGGAACCACTTCCCACGACGGTCAGCGCATCCTAGCTTCCCCCTTGGCAAAAAAGATGGCCCAGGATAAGGGCATTGATTTGTCGCAGGTCGCCGGTTCAGGGGACCATGGCCGTATCATTAGGCGGGATATTGAGAATTTTGAACCCGCAAAGGCTGCGCCTAAGGTTGCTGCTGCTGCTGCAGTGGCCGGTGGAGTGGCCGCCGCCGCTACTTCATCCAATGAAGTGGGCAGCAAGGCCCCAGGGGCTCCGATAATCATGCCTGTAGGGGAGGAGCGTACGGAAGAGACCAAGAACTCGCAAATGCGAAAGACCATTGCGAAGCGTTTGGCCGAATCCAAGTTTACGGCCCCGCACTACTATCTCACCATAGAAGTGGATATGGATACGGCCTGGGAGTCCAGAAAGCGAATAAATGAGTTACCGGATACCAAGATTTCCTTCAATGATATGGTGGTCAAGGCCTGTGCCATGGCCTTGCGAAAGCACCCTCAGGTAAACACCACCTGGAATGGGGACACCACCATTTATAACCACCACATCCATGTAGGGGTGGCCGTGGCCGTTGATGACGGACTCGTGGTGCCCGTACTTCGGTTTACCGATCAAATGCAGCTTACCCAAATAGGGGCGTCCGTAAAGGAACTGGCAGGAAAGGCGCGTACCAAAAAACTTACCCCTGATGAGATGCAGGGCAGTACGTTTACGGTTTCCAACTTGGGAATGTTTGGTATTTTGGAATTCACCTCCATTATCAACCAACCCAATTCGGCCATCCTATCTGTCGGGGCCATCGTTGAAAAACCTGTGGTAAGGAATGGGGAAATCGTAGTAGGTAAAACCATGAAGGTTACCCTGGCCTGTGATCACCGTACCGTGGATGGGGCTACGGGAGCCCAGTTCCTTATGACCTTAAGGTCGTACTTGGAGAATCCCGTGACCATGCTGGCCTAATCCCAATTATTGATGGGAACGGGTGCCAGGGTTGCATACCCAGTGGTACCCTAGGTCTTGGTAGTGCATTGAATGACTTTCTTTTGATAGTAAATGGACGCGTATGTTCCGTAACGTAATTTTTTTCTTGGGTATTGCCCTACTGATGGGTTGTGGTACCGGAATCAAACAGACGGTGACCCTCCATGACCGTCCTGGGGTAGGAACGGATACGACGCAAAGGCCCATGGCCCATGGCAAGCAACCCAATACTGTACATAATGGGGAACCTTCAGTAGTATTTGGGAACGATGTCCTGAAGCTACCCAGTGGGGTGGGCGGCTCCATGGATTTTTTGGCGTCGGATAAACTCATGGGCCGTAGGACGGGCACCAAGGGCATTGAAGAAGCGGCAACGTTTATAACGCGTATCTTCCGGGAGGCTGGGATACAACCCTATTTTACGGATTATAGGGATTCATTGTCCACCCTGGACTCCATTTCGGCCTATAATGTAGTGGGATGGATTCCCGGGAAGGACCCAACGTTTCGGGACGAATACGTTCTTATAGGGGCCCACTACGATCATATAGGAACAGCCAAGGCCGTGGAGGGGGATTCCATTGCCAATGGTGCCAATGACAATGCTTCGGGAACGGTGGCCGTGCGTGAATTGGCCAAGCGCCTAGCCCAAAGGCCCAATCCCAAGCGCAGCATTATCTTTGCCCTGTTTTCGGCAGAGGAGGAGGGCCTGTTGGGGTCAAAGCATTTGGCCAAAAAATTAAAGGACCGGGACATGGATCTGTATACCATGCTCAATTTTGAGATGGTGGGCGTACCCATGTATGACCGTGGCTATTTATTGTATCTTACGGGTTATCAAAATTCCAATTTGGCCGATGTTATCAATCGGTACGCCGGGGAACAATTGGTAGGCTTTTTACCCTCGGCACAAAATTTCAACCTTTTCAAACGATCGGACAATTATCCTTTTTTCTTGGAATTTGGTGTGCCCTGTCAGACCTTTTCCAGTTTTGACTTCACCAATTTTGACCATTACCACGGGGTAGGGGACGAGGCCTCCTTGATGGATGTGTCCCATATGGAACTTGTGATTGAAAAATTGGGGCCTGTCATTGAACAGATCGTAAATTCATCCCGCCGGGAAATCATCAACTATTAGGTAAATGGCCAATATTATCATAACAGGTACCAGTAGGGGCATAGGTTTTGAACTGGTAAGGCTTTTTGCAGGGGAAGGACATAACGTATTGGCCCTCTCAAGAAATGTGGACCCTATTGCCGACATGGGCAATGGTAAGGTTTCATGCTTTTCATTTGACCTCTCCCAGAAAAAGGATTTGGACAGGGTTTCCACATTTTTGGACGAAGGTTGGGAAACGGTTGACGTACTGATAAACAATGCCGGAAAATTGGTGAACAAGCCTTTTATGGAAACCACTCTTGATGACTTCAGGGAAGTGTACGAAGTAAACATTTTGGGAGTGGCTGAACTTATAAAAAGGGTGCTTCCCAAGATGGGCATGGGAGGACACGTAGTGAACATTTCTTCCATGGGCGGTGTACAGGGAAGCATGAAGTTTGCAGGCCTTTCGGCCTATAGCTCCAGTAAAGGGGCACTTATTACACTCACAGAACTATTGGCAGAGGAATACAAGGAAAAGGGTCCCTCGTTCAACGTATTGGCCCTGGGGGCGGTACAGACCGAAATGTTACAGGAAGCCTTTCCCGGATACCAGGCTCCGGTGACCGCAAAGGAAATGGCTGGGTATATCAAGGATTTTGCCCTTACGGGCCATCGGCTGTACAATGGTAAGTTGTTGCAAGTGAGCAGTAGTACGCCTTAAAAATCCTTATTTTACCAAATACGCCTTTTTTATCCGATCCATTTCAGGGTATTTTTTTAGGTACCTATCCAGGTTTGACAGCATCATCTCAAAATCGGCCCCTGCCGTTTCGCCGTACCCCGAAAAAAGGGATTCCACTACATCCATCCCCTTGGACACCCTTCCAAAGGCCGGGAATCCAATGACTTCATTATAATTTATGGTATCAAGACGATTGTTGTCAACCAGGTTGATATAGAGATCGGTGGTCCGCGTTTCCTTGCCCTCACGGGCAAAACTAATGGTACCTTTTTCATTGCCCAAGGTAACGGCTTCATCAGGCACCTTTATGGAATCCCAGAACTTCCTACTTGACCTATCGGCACTGCCAAATTGGGTCACAAAATTGGGGACCGTCCTATAAAAAAAAGCATTTTCAAAATACTGTCGTGTCACCAATTGGTAAAATCGGTCCACTGCCTTGGGCGAAAGGGCGCGCTCTACTTTTACCTCGAAGATACCCTTTGAGGTCTCAAACCGAACCAAAAAATTCTCCGGAGCCGTTTCCTGTGCCCATTTGGCATTGGGCTTGGTTACGGAGCAGCCCCAGATTAGAAAAAGAATGCCCAGACACGGGAGAATCGCTTTTACAGGTGTCGTATTCATCAGTAATGGTATTTGTGGGACTTTGCCCTGTTCATCTTTTGCATGGAATATGGTGCTATCCACTTTTGCCTTGCAAATTAGTGCAAAGCTACGATGAAAGGGATTGCAAATACTGTTCCCGGACTATTTTCATGAGTGGAGGGCCATGGAGCGTTACGTGTTTAGGGCAAGGGGATACGTCATACAACTGTTTGGAATTGGATAGGGCCCATTACCTGATCACTTGATCCAATTGATCAATGGCCGTTTGAATGTCTGTGAGGTATATTTTATCCACTTGATGGGTATAGGGGTCAAACATAAAACGTTGGTCCCTATAGTGCTTTTGCGCTCGCTGCAGATGGATTCGGGCGTTTTCCACGTCATTCCGTCCTTTATGGGCCATTGCCGTATAATAGGCATTTTCGGCAAGGTCATATACTTTTTCCTGCATTGAAAATGCATTGAGGGCCTCGTTATAATCGCCTGATTCCAAATATAGTACGCCTAGGTGGAGATAGTCATACAGTCCCACATCGTCCTTGTGGCCGGAAAGGAAATTGGTCAAAAGGGCAATGGCCTTGTCCCGCTCCCCCAGCATTTTATGACATAAGGCCCTTGTTACGGTCAGATGGTACATGCCATTTTGTGAGTAGGCAATGTCGTGGTTCAATAATGCCACCAAGTGCTCCAAATCCTGTAAGGCTCCTTTATAGTCCCTAACAAATTGGAAGCGACACCATCCTCGATATCCCAGATGGTCTTTTGGACTGATGGTGACCGCTTGGTCCATAAGCTTTTTCCACTGTATAAAATCACCGGTTTTGAGATAGGCCACGGATTTGGCCCTGTACGCATCACTGTATTCCGGGCATAAGGCCAATGCCTCATCATGAACGGCATGAAATTCCTTGGTCAACTGAAAATGACGGGGAGCATTCTCCAAATAGATACAGGCCTTATAGCGGCAATCGTCCCCTGCCCATTTATAGACATTGCAATTTCGTTGGGCCATGACCCAAGAAGTGCACAGGACCGACAAAAGCAGAATGTTCCTTTGTTTCGTCATTGTGTAATTCCAAAACCCCATGTAATACTGGTGATTTTCCATTCACCGCCAATTTTGTGGAGTGTCATCAATTTGTATTCTGGAAGCTTGGTCCGAAATTGGTTCAGTCGAAGTCTGGCCAAGGCGAGTTTGTCATATATTTCAATGCTCAGTAGCTCCTCTTTATAATTTGGGTCTGCGTTATCTGAGTCCAATTGAAAAATACTTTCCGCATACTCCCCATCCCTGTTGATGTATCTGTAAGCACCTTTTTCGTGCATTGAACGTTTTTTGTGCTCAATACTTCCCGTATGGTCACCTATATAAAAATCTTCAATGGTCTTAAGGATGGCATTACGATCTGAAAAATCTACTTCTGAGGCGGGGTTTTCATAACTTTCCCCAATTTTTGTTACCTACGAACAAATAGTGGAAAAGCTAAGAATGCGTATGGACAGAGATAAACACCGGGA
>JBFOLQ010000276.1:0-2002 GCA_040830145.1 Flavobacteriaceae bacterium
ATAAGATTCGCGGAGCATTCCATAAAATAAAATCCCTGGGGGAGCAAGAGCTCAATAGGGGAGTGGTTTGTGCCAGCGCCGGCAACCATGCCCAGGGAGTAGCCTTTGCCTGTAACCATATAGGGGTCCATGGCACCATTTTTATGCCTGTGGTAACCCCAAAACAGAAAATTGACCAGACCAAAATGTTTGGTGGGGACAAGGTAGAGGTCATTTTGGAGGGGGACACTTTTGATGATTCGCACCAAGCGGCACTGTTACATTGCAAACGCGAAAACAAGACGTTTGTGCACCCTTTTGATGACCCAAAGACCATTGAGGGACAAGCAACTGTGGGATTGGAGTTGATGGAACAGGCCAAAGGGTCCATCGATTATGTCTTTGTCGCCGTGGGAGGCGGTGGGTTGGCCTCGGGACTATGCGCCGCCTTCCATGCACTATCGCCACACACCAAAATCATAGGGGTAGAGCCCAAAGGGGCCCCTTCCATGACCCGGTCCATTGCCAACAAATCCGTTATTGAACTGGATACGATTGACAAGTTCATTGATGGGGCTGCCGTAAAGAAAGTGGGACATTACACGTTTGGGATATGCGGGGAACATTTACATGATATGGTAACCGTACCAGAGGGCAAGGTTTGCCAAACCATTTTAGATCTCTATAATCGTGATGCCATTGTTGTGGAGCCTGCTGGAGCATTGACCTTGGCGGCCCTTGACTCGTTTCAGGATGAGATCAAGGACAAAAATGTGGTGTGCGTCATTAGTGGGGGAAACAATGATATCACACGCACGGCCGAAATCAAGGAAAGGGCGTTGTTGTACGGCAATCTAAAACATTACTTTATCGTTCGGTTCCCGCAGCGACCCGGGGCGCTAAAGGAATTTGTGGCCGAGATATTGGGTCCGGAAGACGATATTACGCATTTTGAATATTCCAAAAAATCAAGCAGGGAAAATGCCCCTGCCGTAGTGGGCATAGAACTGAAATCACCGGAAGACCTCCCTCCTTTGATCAAACGAATGAAAGAAAACAACTTTTTAGGAGACTATTTGAATGACAAGCCTGACCTATTTCAATACCTCGTTTAAAAACTAGCAATCAACCAAAGACGAAAAAAATGACTATGACGACCACCACCTCCGTTGCTATCCCCAAAGAATTTCAAATTTCAGAACCCATTCACCAAAGGCAGTACCTCGTAAATGGGGAGCTAAGAACTTGGGAAGGTGACACTGCGGAGGTATATAGTACCATTTCCTCTACGGATGCATATAAACCCACACTCTTGGGAAGCATTCCCACTAATGGGGAAAAAGAGGCCCTGGAAGCCCTGGAGGCCGCAAGGCAGGCATACAACAAAGGGCAAGGGGTATGGCCCACTATGCATATACGCGATCGTATTACCTGCATGGAACAATTTGTGGGCAAAATGCTTGAAAAACGAGACCTGGTCGTGAAATTGCTTATGTGGGAAATTGGCAAGAACAAGGCCGATTCCGAAAAGGAGTTTGACCGTACCGTGGAATACATACGGGATACCATTGAAGGATGTAAAAAATTGGATCGCAAAGCGGCCCAATTCCAAAAGGAAAGTGGGGTATATGCCCAGATCAGAAGGGGGCCTTTGGGGGTCGTACTCTGTCTGGGGCCGTACAACTACCCCCTGAACGAAACCTTTAGCCTATTGATTCCCGCCATTATGATGGGAAATACCACCATTTTTAAACCTGCCAAATTTGGAGTCTTACTCATTACCCCTTTATTGGAAGCCTTTCAAAGTAGTTTTCCAAAGGGTGTGGTCAATATACTCTTTGGTAGGGGAAGGGCCATTGCGGGACCTATCATGAAAACGGGCAAAATAGATGTATTGGCCCTGATTGGCAACAGCAAATCGGCCAATGCTTTGCAAAACCAACATCCCAAGGCCAATAGATTACGGCTGGTATTGGGCCTAGAGGCTAAAAATCCGGCCATTGTGCTCACCGACGCTGATATG
>JBFOLQ010000277.1:0-2244 GCA_040830145.1 Flavobacteriaceae bacterium
ATGGCATTTCTGGACTCCCGCAAAAAAATCCTGAATTTAAGTGCCCACGGGAGCCCATCATAGTACCTGGGCTCATTGGGGTAAATGCCCCCTGTCTTCAAAACGCATTTTACCCGGTTTACATAACTGGGCACAAGTTGCTTTTCTTCCCCCACGAGAAAAACTATATAGTCTTCACCGGGGTCGGTAATCTCAATATCGTCAAGTTTCCAAGTGATATAATAGGAATACGCCCCGAGCAAGATCTTGTCAAGGTGATAAATGACCCTTCTGATGTGGAGTAGGTCACCGCTTAAAAAGCGGTCATTATGGGCATAGGGCACATTTTCACTGGTAAGGAACCCTATATCACGGACGTTGTCGTGATAGTCTATCAAACATTGTCTTGACTTGGCCATGTGTCTTTATAAATTGAGCAGCTCTCCAGCCCTAATATTCCATCCTCAAACAAATTTTTGCCGCTCAATCAAGAACGTATTCAAAACGGTTGAAAACCTATCCTGTATGTCAACCGGAACATATTTGATCTTATATTGGGCGCACTTGAGTCCCAATTGACGTATGTAGCTTTCCACCGCCTCTTTATAGTTGTCCTTGATGTCATTGGCATAAAGGTCTATTTGCTGCCCAGTCTCCACATCTATAAAGCGTTTGGGGGATTCCCCAAAATCAAAATGGATTTCGTGTTGGGCATCCAATAGATGAAAGAGCACCACTTCGTGCTTGTTGTATTTTAAGTGGCGGAGGGCATCAAACATTTTTTCGTCATCCACTGCCGTTTGCAACATATCCGTGAAAAGAAAGATCAGGCTTCGGCGTTTGATCTTTTCAGCAATAAGGTGTAAAAAATCGTAGGTCTGGGTTTCCTTGGCGGGACTGTCATTGGTTGAGACCTTGTTCAATTGGTCCAACAGCATTTGAAAATGACGCTCACTGCCCTTTTCCGGGGCGTAAAATTGTTGGGTGTCTGAATAAATGCTGAGTCCCACCGCATCCCGCTGTTTTTTTAGAATGTTCATTAAAGCAGCGATGGCGAGGGCCCCAAACCCAATTTTGTTAAGGTCGTCAATTCCCGAACATGTTTTATTGGGATAGTACATGGAAGCGGAATTGTCCAGTATCATGTGGCACCGGAGATTGGTTTCCTCCTCATACCGCTTGGTGTACAGCTTATCGGTCTTGGCAAAAAGCTTCCAATCTATATGTTTGGTGCTTTCGCCACTATTGTAGATTTTGTGCTCCGCAAATTCAGCTGAATACCCATGGAACGGACTTTTATGGATGCCACTGATGTATCCCTCGACCACTTGTTGGGCCAGGAGTTCCAAGTTTTGGAACAAGGTGGCCCTGTTTAATTGGGAACGCACTTCCATGCCACAAAGATAGGGTATTGGCAAAAAGTTTGGTAAGACGATATAAAAATGGCCCGGAATCCCGGGCCATTTTCAATTGGGGGAGTTAAATAAAACGGTTATAGCAATGCCTCTATGGCATCCGTATAGACCTTTTTTGGTGATACACCCACTTGGCGGTTGACAATTTCACCATTCTTGAATACCAATACGGTAGGAATATTACGCACTCCGTACTTGGCTGCAAACTCTTGGTTGGCATCCACATCAACCTTGCCTACCACGGCTTTGCCATCGTATTCAGTACTTATTTCGTCAATGATCGGCCCCACCATTCTACAGGGCCCACACCATGCGGCCCAAAAATCGACCATTACGGGCTTATAACTCTTCAATACCACCTCGTCAAAAGTAGCATCTGTTATCTCTAGTGCCATTTTTTAATTTTTATGGATTATGCAAATTTAGTCAAAAAAAAAGGCATTCCTTACAGGACGGAATATTGGTTTTATCAATGGTTTTATAAATAAACCGAATGGTGAAAACGACTTTTTTGGAATGTAGGCCCCAGAAAATCAATTGAGCTTATAATGGATTTCGTTTTCCTCCAAGGTATGCAAAAGTTCACTGGTAATATTCACCTTCTGTTTTCTGCTGGAAAGGTTTAGTTTTATTTCATCCTCCATTTCATAGACCACGAAATTCAAGGGATGTTTGCCCTGGTGTGAAATCAGGGTGCTTTTGAGTTCATGGATACGTTTTTCCTGTAGGGCCTTGATGTTCAATTTAATGGTCAGCTTTTTGGCATACTGTTCCATGACATCCTGCAGCAGCATAAAACTGTTGTACTGCAATCGGGGGTCTCCTTTTTTTCCGGTGTCCCGGTTGACCC
>JBFOLQ010000278.1:0-3301 GCA_040830145.1 Flavobacteriaceae bacterium
AAGAATGTGCGAGGTCTCTATCTCACCCTTTTCCTCTATGGGAAGAAAAAGATGAAAAACGTCCTTTTCCCAAATGGGGAGTCCCAAAAGGGCATTGGCAATCTTAATACTTTTTTCTTGATGATCTTGTGGGGAGATCGAGAGTCTGATTTGGGAGTACTTTGACCGTAATTCTTTTTTCAACATGGGGTTGAAACCTTACTAGAAGGAAGGGTGCTGTTCAATCTTTTGTCGCAACGGTAAAATATACCTTGAAGAACAGCATCAGAATTAAGTACGTACCCAAGGTTATGATATAATTTTCCATAGTTCCCGTCTTATTTGGTGGTTAAATGTAAAGAAAAAAATTGTTTTCAATCCCATTAAATGTGCTTTTTTATCGATGAAATGCACATTTTTTTAAGAAAATAAGGACTTCGCCTACAAAGCTGTTAAGATAATATAAAGCCTAATATCATATAATTAGTTGATATTCAGGTTGAAAAAAAGGATTAATTTATATATCACGGTGTTTGCCGCAACGAGCTTTTAAAAGAAACGGCGAGTGTTAAATATTCTTAAAGGGGATATGATTCTTCAAAAGGCTGTAATTTAACCCTTCAAAAGGGAGAGAACCGTAACTGAACCTGTGACCACCTTACCCATTAAAATACAATTGAGCACGTTACCGAATAATCCGGGGGTATATCAATTTTACGATGTCAACGGAAAGATTCTTTATGTGGGCAAGGCCAAGAACCTTAGAAAAAGGGTTTCCTCGTACTTTACTAAAAACCATGGATACGGTAAGACCCGTATTCTGGTAAAACGCATACATGAGATAAGGCATATTGTGGTGCCTACTGAATCTGATGCCCTATTGTTGGAAAACAATCTGATAAAGGAATATCAACCGCGCTACAATGTAATGTTGAAGGATGATAAATCATATCCCTATATCTGCATAAAAAAAGAGCGGTTTCCCCGGGTTTTTGTAACCCGAAAACTGATTCGTGATGGATCTGAATATTTCGGTCCCTACACAAGCATGCGCACTGTGAGAACCTTATTGGACCTTGTTAAGGGGGTATACCCCTTGCGCACTTGTAACTATGATCTGTCACAAAAAAAAGTGGATAATGGGAAATATAAGGTATGTCTGGAGTACCATTTGGGGAATTGCAAGGGCCCATGCCAGGGCTTGCAGGGCAAAGGGGACTATGATAGGCAAATCGATGATATCAGGCAGATTTTAAAGGGGAATTTTAAATCTTCAATCCAGTATTTTAAAAGACAGATGCAAGGGTTGGCATCAGAAATGAAGTTTGAGGAGGCCCAATTGGTGAAAGAAAAGATAGAGGTATTGGAAAACTATCAGGCCAAATCCACTGTGGTAAACCCAAAAATCAACAATGTGGACGTATTTTCAATACTATCTGATGAAACCCATGCCTATGTCAATTTTTTACAGTTGTCACATGGGGCCATTGTACGGTCACACACTATGGAGATTAAAAAGAAGTTGGATGAAGATGATAAATCATTGCTGCAATTGGCCGTGGTTGAGCTTAGGGAACGTTTTGGTTCTGAGTCAAAGGAAGTATACCTTCCCCTAACAGTGGCATTGCCCCCGGGCCTTAAGGTCACAGTGCCCAAGCTCGGGGATAAAAAACGAATTCTGGAACTGTCATTTCGCAATGCCAAGTTCTTTAGACAGGAACGCTTTAAACAAATCAAGATCACGGACCCCGATAGGCATGCCAACCGTATCATGTCGCAAATGAAAAAAGACTTAAGGCTTTCTGCACTGCCCAAGCATGTTGAATGTTTTGACAATAGTAATATACAGGGAAGCAATCCCGTTGCCGCCTGTGTGGTATTTCGAAATGGAAAGCCTTCCAAAAAAGAGTACCGGCACTTTAATATCAAGACCGTTGAAGGCCCCAATGACTTTGCATCTATGGAGGAAGTGGTGCACAGACGGTATAGAAGATTATTGGAAGAAGGGATGTCCTTGCCCCAGCTGGTTGTCATTGATGGGGGCAAGGGACAACTTTCCTCGGCAGTAAAGAGTTTGGAAGTCTTGGGATTGAGGGGGAAGATAGCCATCATAGGGATTGCCAAGAGGCTGGAAGAGATATATTTTCCGGAGGATTCCGTTCCACTTTATCTCGATAAAAGATCGGAGACCTTGAAAATCATTCAACAATTGAGGAATGAGGCCCACCGTTTTGGAATCAACCATCACAGAAACAAAAGGAGTAAAGAGGCAGTGGGGTCAGAACTTACGCAGATTGAAGGTGTTGGAAAAAAAACATCAGAGGAACTTTTAAAGAAATTTAAGTCGGTA
Source organism: Flavobacteriaceae bacterium (assembly GCA_040830145.1). Classification (GTDB taxonomy): domain Bacteria; phylum Bacteroidota; class Bacteroidia; order Flavobacteriales; family Flavobacteriaceae; genus JBFOLQ01. The sequence goes on from JBFOLQ010000278.1 coordinate 2,330, forward strand.
AAAAGAATAAAAAGCGCAACTTTGGGTGAACTTGCCGACCAAGTGGGAATGGCAAGGGCCAAGAAAATCTATGAGGCCTTTCATTAGGGAATTGCTGTGAAAAAAAGGTTGTTAATATTGGTATGTATCCCATTCCTTTGGAAAGGACAGGCACAAGGTCTGGATGTCAAAAAGGAACCAAGGGTGGGTGTGGTGCTTAGTGGGGGAGGTGCCAAGGGTCTGGCCCATATTGGGGCATTGAAGGTGATTGAGGAAGCGGGTATCAAAATAGATTTTATTGGAGGTACCAGTATGGGGGCCATTGTAGGGGGACTGTATGCATCGGGCTATACTGCCAACCAATTGGACTCAATCTTTAAAGGGACCGATTTCAATGAATTGATTCAGGACGAACTGCCCCGTAGCACCAAATCGTTCTACGAAAAGAAAGTATCGGAGAAATATGCGCTCAGCCTACCTTTCAACAATTTTAAGATTTCGTTTCCCCAAGCGTATTCAGGTGGTCAAAACGTATACAATGAATTGGTAAGACTTCTTTATCAAGTGGGCCACATAACTGATTTTAAGGAGTTGCCCATTCCATTTCTCTGTGTTGCCACAGATGTGGAAACAGGACAGGAAGTAGTATTGGACCAAGGTTATCTTCCACAGGCGATCATGGCCAGTGGTACATTACCTTCCCTATTTGAACCTACCATTATTGACGGTCGGGTTTTAATTGATGGGGGGGTGGTAAACAATTACCCTGTAGAGGAAGTAATCAATATGGGGGCCGATGTCATCATTGGGGTTGATGTCCAGTACGGTCTTAGGGACCGCAATAACCTTTCCTCGGCCACCGAAATATTGATGCAGATCAATAGTTATCGCACGGCCGGGGATATGAAGGCCAAGGAACAATTGACCAATGTATATATAAAACCTGATTTATCGGAATATTCCCTTGTTGATTTTGAATCGACCGTGGAAATC
>JBFOLQ010000279.1:0-2637 GCA_040830145.1 Flavobacteriaceae bacterium
AGCCATGGAAACATACGCCATGCCATAAAAGCAAAGCGATTGCAAGTACTTTGATTCAAAAGTGTAACCGGTTCTCTAAGTAGTTCGGATTCTTGAAAATGTATTTTGGTATCACATCCAAATCCATTTTCGCTGAGGGAAGTTGTGATATCGATTTAAAAGTAGAATAAATCTTACATAAATGTAAGAACGATGTATGGATGGTCCAAAATTTTGTGTATGGTACGGATTAAAATGATAAACGGACTTGAGCCACCCACACCATAGAAATTCCGTATCCCATATGTCCTACACCATGAAGCATTGAGCTTCCGCTATGCCCATTAGATTTTCAAAAAACACCGGCCTATATGGCTGCTTGTCCCAATAACAAGAAGGCCGTTCAAAATTGAACGGCCTTTATTTTTGACACATTTGTATTTGGCGATTCCCCTTGTCCAAAAGCAAACCCGTTCAGGGAATACCTTTCACCTCCCCATCACTACCTTTGACCAAGCTTTTCTCCCCAATGGGTTTAACGGTAGGTTATTGGAATAAATCCACCCTATACGCTGATGAAACTGGAATCGATATATACCTATCCAAGTTTCTCCACCAAAAAATGAACATTCCATTGGTATGGGAGCCAAGAGAGGAAAGAAAAAGGGAAATCCAATTTGCAATCGAGGAAAAGGCGCCATGGAAGATTGTATATAAGAGCACCCATCAGCATCCGGAAAAACATGCTGTAAACAAAAAAGAGGGCGAAAGCCCTCTTTTCCATTTCCCATCCTTTATGAAAACCGTATTTGTTTCAATAAGGTGTGCCTTCGATGGTTTTTCCAGCTCTCATGACGTGTCAATGGTCTGTCAAAGCCCATGTTGCTTTCCCTGTGTGTTTTTTTAGTATGTTCCATTTAATACATTTTTAAATTATCCAATATGGGAAGAGGTAGTTGACCTCTTTTATATTTGTACTATAAGACGTACAAAAAACCAAAATGTTTCATCCTTAAGAAGAGTTTAACACTCCCTCCCCATTTATATCGGTCCCCTTCCCAATTTCCTCGATAAAAGACCTCTTCACCCTTTATCAAAAAACCTTATTTTAGGACAAACAATCATCATGCTCAAAAAACTGATCAAGAATCTGGGGCCTGGCATTCTGTTTGCCAGTATGGCCATAGGCACTTCACATTTGGTACTATCGACCAAAGCCGGGGCCCAGTACGGATGGATCATGGCACTACCCATTATCCTAGCCAATATTTTTAAGTATCCGTTCTTTGAGTTTGGGGTACGCTATACCAACGTTACAGGCAAAACCTTGATTGAAGGCTACCTCAATAGGGGAAAGGGGTATCTCTGGTTCTATACGTTTATCACCCTATTCTCCACCTTTACGATTTTGGCAGCCCTATATACCGTAACTGCCGGGCTGTTCATTAACCTATTTGGGTTAGGGGACATATCCATCGCCTTGGTGGGCCTTGGGCTTTTTGTCTTTATCAGTACCCTATTGATCGTTGGGCGCTACAGATTTTTGGAGGTTTCCCTAAAATTTGTGGTCTCCATACTTTTCATCGCCTTGATCATTACAACGGCTCTGGTCCTTATGAATGGCCCTGTTGAAAAAGTGGCCACATTTTCCAGGCCACCCCTGTTCAATGAAGTCGGCATTCTATTTTTAATTGGTCTTATGGGATGGATGCCCACTACAGTGGAAGCCTCCAGTTGGGTAAGTTTATGGAGTGTCACCAAATGGAAAGGGGAGGGCGTGAAGCCTTCTTTGAAGGAATCCCTACAAGAATTCAACACAGGATACCTCTTAACGGCCCTACTCGCCCTATTCTTTTTAATTATAGGTACCATGACCTTATATGGAACCGAAACCGAGCTCAGTGGCAATGCGGTTACCTTTGCAGACCAAGTAGTGTCCCTCTTTACCACCCATATTGGACAGTGGGCCTATATCTTTATTGCGGTTTCGGCCTTTGCTACCATGTTCAGTACTTGTATGACAGCCCATGATGCCATTGCCAGGGTAAGTCTTGACATCGTGGATCATCTAAGACCCAATGTACATCTCTCCAGCAAAAAAAGAAACTACGCCATAACGGTCCTCATTCTGACCGCCATCAATTTTGTGGTTGTGGCCGTCTTTAGGGCCAATATGGGACAATTGGTGGCCTTGGCCACTTTTATCTCGTTTGTAATGGCACCCATCATTGGGTATATGAACCTTAAAAATGTGACCAGTGAAGACCTGTCAAGGGAGCATTGGCCCAAAAAGGGCCTGCAATGGCTCACCTATGCCGGAATTGTATTCCTATCACTGTTTTCCATTATCTATTTTTATATGGTATTGCGCTGAGCGTAGTGTTTTCAATCCCCCCTAACCAATGCTGGTCATTCTGGTTTTATACACGGCCATAGAGAGGGGATACGACGAATTGGGAAACGTAAGGAACCTACATTAAAACCCCAAGGTGTCAAGGTTTTCAATCACGAAATGGATACGGCGGTTTTTTTTTTGCAGAAAATCCAAAAAAAACACTCCCTTCTTTCAGTTTTTTATAATACGCTCCTCCCCCAAACCAATAACTCCTGAGATGTTTGATGCTGACACCCCTTTTTCCCACAAAAAACCCCCCATGG
>JBFOLQ010000280.1:0-5915 GCA_040830145.1 Flavobacteriaceae bacterium
AACAGGGGTAGTCCGTTCCCAGTATTACAATATCCACAATAGGCAGGCCCGGAATAGGGTTATCCCACGCGTGGAAATGGAATTTCCATGGCCTGTCCCCATTAGATTTATTAAAAACATAGTCCAGTGACCATGAGCTTTTGCCCTGTCATATGGCAAGGAGGAATGAAGCGGTTTCACCGGCAAAAACCATGAAACAACTTCACATAAAGAGAACTATAAAATTTTGAACCGATGAAAGACACCTATTACAACCCCGCGGATTTAAGAAAATTTGGAAAGATTACGGAATGGAGTGAGGAACTTGGCACTAAATTCTTTGACTATTATGGGAAGGTTTTCGAGGAAGGAGCCCTCAGTGCCCGTGAGAAGTCATTGATTGCCCTTGCCGTGGCCCATGTGGTCAAATGCCCCTATTGCATTGATGCCTATACCAAGGACGGATTGCAACGTGGAGTTACCAAGGAGGAAATGATGGAGGCAGTACACGCGGCTGCGGCCATAGAAAGTGGAGCGTCGCTCGTACACGGAGTACAGATGATGAACAAGTACAATAAACTCTCCATGTAAGTACACGGTGAATTAAATCTCCCAAAACCCAATTTTATGTCACAAAGTATATTGGCCCAAATGAAAAAGGGTTCCAAAAAATCATTAAAAGCCAGGGAAAATGAACTCGCAACCACCCAAAAGCAATTGGACATCCTTAACGGGGGATTGTTTGCCGATGGTGAACTCCCTTTCTTTAAGGATAAAATAGCCGAAATAGGCCATTTTCCCCTAAAGCCCCGGAAGTTGGAAATCCTCCAAATAAATGTGGGCTATATGTGCAACCAAGTGTGTGAGCACTGTCATGTTGATGCCGGACCGGACCGAAAGGAGATCATGACCCGTGAGACCATGGAACAATGCCTACACATCATAAAAAATACGGGGGCACATACCCTTGATCTTACCGGTGGAGCCCCCGAAATGAATCCCCATTTCAGATGGTTTGTGACCGAAGCGGCCAAAGCAGGTATTCAAGATTTTATTGTACGTTCCAACCTCACAATCATACGGGCCAATAAAAAGTACCATGACCTTCCCCAGTTTTTCAAGGAACACAAGGTTCATGTAGTCTCCTCCATGCCCCACTATACCAAAGGAAAGACAGATAAACAGCGAGGGGACGGTGTTTTTGAAAAATCCATAAAAGCCTTGCAGGAACTGAATGCCGTTGGGTATGGGAAACCAGGCTCTGGGCTGGTGTTGGATTTGGTCTACAATCCTTCCGGCGCCTATTTACCTGGAGATCAGGAAGCCATGGAAAAAGACTTCAAAAAAGCGTTGCAGGCTGATTTTGGTATTGTCTTCAACAATCTGTTCGCCATTACCAATCTCCCCATTTCCCGGTTTTTGGACTACCTGATCGCATCTGATAATTATGAAGATTATATGTATTCCTTGGTGGACGCCTACAACCCGGCGGCCGTGGCCAATGTAATGTGCACCAACACCATATCCATAAGTTGGGACGGTTGGCTGTACGATTGTGATTTCAATCAAATGTTGGGCCTACAAGTGGCTAGTAAGGTAAAACATGTCAAAGACTATAATGAAGAACTGCTTTCCGAAAGGGACATCGTGATTTCACAGCATTGCTATGGTTGTACCGCAGGTGCGGGCAGCAGTTGCCAAGGAACTGTGGCCTAATGGGACAAACAGTTATTTAAAAACTACCGTATTTACAGTTTTTTAAAGAAGGCCCGCTATCGGAAATCCGATAGCGGGCCTTTGTCCACAACCTATTATTTAATGGCATTCGGTATATTTTTTGATCTCCACTTTTCTACTGTTATCATTTGCGTCCTTTACAGCCTTCAGCATAGTATCTAGCAAGTGCCTGTCAAATACTTGACCTCGCGCTATTACCGTATTGATGCTCTTCGTGTTGTTAATATCCACCAAAGGGTTTTTTTCAAGCAATACCAGGTTAGCCTCATACCCTACCGCTATTTTACCTGAATTGCTTTTTAGCCATTTGGCAGGCACTATGGTCGCCGCCCTCAGCACCTCAGCTTGGGACATTCCCGCATTGTTAAGGCTTATCAATTCATCATGCAATGAAAACCCGGGAACGGTCGGGGGCAAATTTGTATCTGTACCTGCCATAATCTTTACTCCATGCCTTGATAGGTTCTCGGCCAACAACGCACAGGCCTTTCCATAGGTCTCCCAGTATTTTTTGTCCCCTATCCTTTCGGCTGGGCTCAGTTCTCCCATGATTTTATAGCGATTCACCTCTGGTAGCCAGCCCAGTCCTTGGGGAATATAATGGACCCATTCACTAATACCAGGGTTCTCATATTCCAGTTCAACTTCACACAGTACTTTATCAAGTTCATACCGTTGCCTGACAAAGCTCTCTGTAAGCCATAAGGTAGAAGTCACGGCAATGTCATTCGCTATTAGGTTCTTAGCAAGTGCCTCACTATGTGCATCCACATATTTCAAAAACGCCTCTTCGTCACAGAAAAACTTCCAATGTTTCGGCCCTCGGAAAATTCCCTGCTCAGGGCATTCATTAGTTCTTCGAAATGGGCAATGCCACTTTGACCGTTCGCAAATATATCGGACAGTTCCACTTGCCATGGCACGTGTCCGAAAACGGGCATTCCAATTTCATTTGCAGCCTTCGTAATGGCCAAGTAACTCTCCTTGTTCAAGTGACTGTACACTTTGATTCCGTCAAACCCTTTTTCGTGCAATTCCATGACAACTTCCTTGCCCTCATCCGCATTTCTAACGTTCATAAACCCCTGCGTCTGACCCATGAACCATCCTTCCATCAGTTCAAAACTCCCCAATCGGGGTGATGCCACAAACATTTTGGGGCCTATTCTTCCTTTTTCTATCTCATCCCTCCATTTTAGATGGTCGCTCTCCCCAATCAATTCCCGAATCCCGGTCACTCCATTGGCTAGGTATAGCAATAAATCATTCTGGCTCTTAAATAAATGAACGTGCATATCAATCAATCCGGGAATCAAATATTTTCCAGATCCGTCAATGGTTTTGACCTCTGAAGATACTTGGACCACACTGTCAATTGCGGCGATAATTCCATCCTCGATCAATACGGTCTGACCTGAGACCATACTGTCTCCATTCTTTGATAGTATCGTTACATTTTCAATGGCAAATGCCCCTTCCTGTGGCTTAAACTTATCGGGGTCAACCCGTTCGGTAAGGCCTCCATATATTTTTAGCCCATCATAATACATGTATATGGATCCAATCACTAGTAACGCAATGAAAAACAAGGCTACGTACTTCAACCATTTTTTAAATTTCTTTCGGTTCATCTCTTTGTTTTTTAAGGGTGAATGAACCAAACTTAGACGGTGCATTGGTCAAAACCTACACTATTGTGACGACTGCTATGTTCTGGGATGAATGACAAGGCTAAAGTGACCATTGGCATAAAAATGGGACGAATGACAACGTCATATTTTGCCTATGGCTTCCGGAAAATGGGTACGTGAACCCTTGACACCGGAATAATCTTATCACAATCTGACAATGTGAGCAGAAGACCCTGGGCGTTTCCCGAAGTATTGGTAATTGTATCCCGATTGACCAAAAAAGACCTATGGCATTTTATAATTGGACTATCAGCGGTCTTTGCCGCTATCTCCTTTAAGGTCATACGTTCCGTTATGACCTTAAAGCGGCCCTCAGGAGCCATGTATCCAATCCTTATATAATTCTGCAATGCCTCAATATACCTAATCTTTTCAGCCGGAATATCAAATAGTATGGGGGATTTTGAGGCCTTGGCGTAGGAAGAATGCGTGTTGCCCTTATTGATCTCATTGGCTATGGTCTGGTACTTACGCTCCTTTCCATACAATGCCAGTCCACCGAGCATTACTATTGGAATAATCCCTATCATGAAAGTACTGTAGACCATTTGGGGAAAAAGATTCCAATCTATATAACCGAAAAGCAATAAGCGGGCAAAGAGAAAATTTGCCAGACTGATCAAGAGCATGGTGGCCAAATTGTGTATGGTCCATTTTCCAAAAGTCCATTTTTCCCCTTCCGTTTTCAGGTTGAGCCCTTGATAAACCACCAATTCATAGACAACGGCTGCCAATAATGTCATGCCGCCGAAGCCCACACATATAAAAAACTTATTTGACTGTAATGTGGAAATCCCAAAAGGCTGAAAAATATAAAGGAAGAGCACCACAAATACGCTTAGGGCCACGCTATTTCGATAATACGTACTCCGCGATACTTCTGGAAATGGTTTTCCAAATATTGCAATCATCTTTCTAGCCAAATTCACATATTAAATATACCAAAATGGTGTTTCTTTGTCTCGTCAGGGGCCATTTTTTGTCCTAAAGCATCCTCTAAAACCAACCCACGGGTCGGAATTCTCCATACCAAAAGAATAAATCGCACTAAAAAAGCTCTTAATGGATAAAATGCGGACAAACATCCTGTTTTTTTATACGATTTTATCGATTTTAGTGTTAGTATACAGACCCATTGGTACGTAACCGCCTAAACCGCACAAAATGAAGAAAGAGCTTAAAAGGTTGGCCACCATGAACCGGATGCAAAAAGCCGGATTGGCCCTTTTCTATAAAAAGGGATATTTCAATACCAGTGTAGATGACATTTTAAAGGAGCTTGGCCTTTCCAAAGGAGCTTTTTATTATCACTTTGAATCCAAGGAGGATTTTTTTGTCAAAATTATAGATGAGCTGGTGGCCCATAAGGTATACAGTTCCCTCATTGAACCCATCGAGGGGCACGATAACCCGGTGGACCTTATCATGCGATGTTTTGAAGAAGCGTTGGAGACAGCGGTTCATAATGAAATGGACAGTGGCTTTGTGCTTTCCAATTTCATCAATGAGTTCAATGGCAAACACGAGCGAATCATGGGCCATTTGAACGAAATTCTACGAAATTGGGAAGTAAATCTGGTATCCACGGTACAACGCGGTAAGTTCAATGGGCAAATTGACCGGCACGTTGACAGTGAAAGTGTGGCTCTTTTTTTAATGAGCTCTTATATGGGAATACGCACCCTTATGGTAGAAACGGCCCCAAGCGCCCTTAAGTATCGCTATATGACCCAATTGAGACAGTTCTTTAAATCAATTGAAGTCAAGCAGCACACATGACCATTTCTAGGCCGGAACCTTTCATCCACAAGACTTGCCAAGGCCCCCTCTTGTGCTAAAAGATACCCTCGGCCACATATTTATACCAGTAGTTTTTCAATTTTATCCACTATTGACTTTGTGGAAATCGTCTCCATGGCTGTATCATACCCCTCTGGCATCTTATTGCCATAGACCGAGGTGGGGATAAAAGGGTATTTGATCCTATCCGCCAATAAGGCATTTTCCTCTTCTTGTCCAAAGGGATAAAAACCGGCAAAGGGATGTGTTACGCCCCAGAGGGTCACTACCGGAACCCCATACATGGCCGCTAAATGGGCATTACCACTGTCCATTGACAACATTAAGCCCAAGTTTGAGATAAAATCGAGTTCATCGGCAAAATCAAGCTTTCCTGCTACACTCACGCAATTTTTATGGCGATGGGCCCAGGCATCCAATTTTTGACGCTGGAGTCCCCCACCCCCAAATAGGAACAATTGATAGGTGTCCAAGGCATCCAATTCGGCTATCAGCCTTTGCATCAAATGTTCCGGATAGGTCTTTCCCGCAAAAGCCGCAAAAGGTGCAATCCCCACCCATTTTTTGGTTTCTGACATGCTCTTTTCCATAGCCCTTGGAAGTGGTTGCTTTGGCAACTCTCCTGCCCGTAATAACTCTATGGGATATCCCAGCGCCCCAAATACATCTGCATATCTTTGATGGGAACTCTTTATGGGTGTTATTTCC
>JBFOLQ010000281.1:0-5951 GCA_040830145.1 Flavobacteriaceae bacterium
ATCCCCTTCCCCAGAACTCCCCAAAGTGCGGAGTTTTAAGGGAATCACTACCTTTATACGATCAATGTAACGCCTGAATGCTAAAGCAACATTTACAATTTAAGCTTTCACAGAACCTGTCCCCGCAGCAGATACAGCTCATGAAGCTGATTCAACTGCCCACACAGGCCTTTGAGCAGCGTTTAAAGCAGGAACTGGAGGAGAATCCGGCCCTGGAAAGCGGTAAGGAGCAAAGTGATGAGTTAGGGGCGGATGAGTTTGGCGACACCTATGAGGAACCTTCGGACAGTGATACCATCAATGCCGAAGACATCAATATTGATGAATACCTGAGTGACGATGAAATTCCGGATTACCGCACCAGGACCAATAACTATAGTGCGGACGATGAAGAAAAGAACCTCCCCTATGCGGCGGGCGTTTCCTTTCACCAACACCTTTTGAACCAACTCAACACGGTATACCTGACTGATGAGGAGTGGGGCATTGCGGAGTTCCTGGTAGGCAGTGTGGATGAGAGTGGATACATCCGCAGGCCCTTGGCCGATATCGTGGATGACCTGGCCTTTACCCAAAACATATTTACCGATGAGGCCACAGTGGAACAGGTGTTGCACATTGTACACAAAATGGACCCACCCGGAGTGGGGGCCCGTTCCTTGGAGGAATGCCTTTTGATCCAATTACGGCGCAAGGAAGCCACGCCCTCCGTTGAACTGGCCATTGATATCATAGAGAAATCCTTTGAGCAGTTTACCAAAAAGCACTACAAAAAGCTGCTTCAAAAACATCATATTTCGGAAGAGGAACTGCGCGGGGCCATCTCGGAAGTGGAAAAGTTGAATCCCAAACCGGGGGGCAGCTACAGTGGCAATAATAGGATTGTGGAGCATGTGGTGCCCGATTTTTCCATTCGCATCGTGGACGGCGAACTGGAGCTTTCCCTGAATGGGAGGAACGCCCCCGAATTGCATGTCTCCTCGGCATATAGCAATATGCTCAAGGGCTTTAAGGATGCCAAAAAGAAATCAAAGGAGCAAAAAGACACCGTGCTGTTCATAAAGCAGAAGTTGGATGCCGCCAAATGGTTCATTGACGCCATACGGCAACGGCAACAGACACTGTTTGTCACCATGAACGCCATCATGCACTATCAAAAGGAGTATTTTTTATCTGGGGACGAACGCAATCTGCGTCCCATGATATTAAAGGACATTGCCGATGAAATAGGGATGGATGTATCCACGGTATCCCGGGTGGCCAACAGCAAATACGTGGACACCCCCTATGGCACCCATCTGATAAAGAACTACTTCTCAGAATCGATGAAGAACGACCAGGGGGAGGATGTGTCCACCCGGGAGATCAAAAAGATATTGGAAACGGTCATAGGGGATGAGGACAAGAAAAAGCCCCTGACCGATGAAAAATTGGCCAAGCTCTTAAAGGAAAAGGGATATCCCATTGCCAGAAGGACCGTGGCCAAATACCGTGAGCAATTGGACATCCCAGTGGCACGGTTGCGAAAAGAAATTTGATGGGGGGAGTTCTAAAAGCGGTCTCGTACATTTTCCATCCCCTACTGATTCCCTTTGCAGGTACGCTGGCCTATTTTTTCATCACCCCAAAATACAGCCCGGAAGAATTGCAAACGGGCCATCTGCTCCCTATCGCCATCCTGACCATTTTTATCCCCATCCTCGCCTATCTCATCCTCTATAGGGCCGGCTTTGTGTCCTCCCTATTCCTCCATGACATCCGTGAGCGCAAATACCCTTTCATCATCAATTGCTCCTTATTGTTCATGGTCATGTACAAGGTGATTCCCTATCAATTTACCCCCGAACTGTACTATTTTTTTCTAGGGCTCCTTATCTCGCAATTTGCGGCCTTTATACTGCTCTATTTTAATTTCAAGGCCAGTATGCACCTTATGGGCCTGGGGAACCTTATTCTCTTTTTGATTGCCCTGAGCATCCACTTTGAGATAAACATTACCTTGGCCATAGGCACCTTCATCTTCTTTGCTGGCTTTGTGGCCACGTCCCGCCTTTACCTTAAGGCCCACAATGGCGGGGAGCTATTGATCGGTTTTTTGATTGGGCTGCTGGCCCAGTTGCTACTGATCAAGTTCTGGCTGTGATGGCGCTGGAAAGTGCAACTCAACAATTTTTTGGGGGAACAGCTTTCGTACCGTGGTTATCCGCTCAGCTATTTCGTCCTTTTCATGGCCCGGAGCACTTTTGGAATACCGCCGCTCCAGTTCCGTATAGGAAACGCCATAAAGGCGAACCGCTTCCCGATCCCTCAAAAAATTATAGGCCCGGGCCAATTCGTTCTGTACGGTGATATAATCACTGTATCGTGCCCTACGATCTGTTTTAAGGGTTATGATGGCCTTATCGGGGTGTACCGACAGCTCTGGGGCACCACTGCCCTGGCAATACCCGCAATGGTCCGCAGTGCCCCGTTCTCCCCCTCCATTGTCCAAAAAGGCCATCGCCTGCCCAAAAAGCTCCTTTTTATCGGTACGGGCATCCTTGACCCAAAGTTCCCCTTCCCCATTGATGATCAAGGCCAGGTTGTTCCGTTCCAGGATATCCGCTTTAGGGGGATTTTCCTGTTCCCTGGGCAATAGGCGGTCCATTCCCGTCTCCGTTTCAATGCTGGTGGTGACCAAAAAGAAAATCAAGAGCAGAAAAGCGATATCTGCCATGCTTCCCGCATTTACCGATGGATGTTGTCTTCTGTTTCCCATAGTTATATTGATTAAAGTGAATACACAACAAGGAGTGTTATACCAAACCTCCAACTCTGATGATAAACCCGGTTATTTTTGGAATATGGAAACCAAACACCGGCCGTTTCTACAACATGGCAGGATTGACATGACACGGATTAGGTTGGAAGTGTGTCCCTATTGGTTTTTAGGAAAGGAAAGTGGGTGCCCGCACCACGGACAAAGCAACAAACTCCGTACCGTTTATCCGTTGATAGGGGTTTGTATTGGCACCACTCCAGCATAGGCCCACAATATATCTGCAGATGGATTTTCCCGGGGCCGAAGGACACAGGGTGTATATCGAAAAAACTGTGGGCTTCAAGTACAGGTACAAGGCATACTACCCTAAACGGAGAGGTGCTGTTTTGAAAGTATAGGTGTCCGGGATTGGAATGCAATACACGCAATGTGGCACTCCACGAAGCTCGCTTACAGAATATAGAAAATCAAGCCCACCCGAAGTGGTCTGACCTCCAAGGGAGCCCCGTCCATCACCGTCCCATCCTCAAAAAAGTCGCTCAGGGCATAGTAGGCATGAATGGTGAAGGTATTGTACCCCACGTTCAGGGCGAGGCCATATTGAAACTTTTGTATATCGGTATTGGTAAAGATATCCTTTTCGGTATCCGTAATAAACTTGGACCGGGCCGTAAAGACATATCCTATTTTGGGGCCGACATATAAACGCCAAAAACGATGGTCCTCCGGGGTAGAGGTGCGAAAGCGGAACTCTATGGGCATTTCCACCAGATGGGTCTCCATCTTACTCCGTTTAAACCCATCTGACGTATCAATGGAATAATTGATTTCCCCATTGGACTCCACGGCCCTTAGATTGGAGTAATAGGAGTTCATGGCATATCCCAAGCCCACACCCAAGCCCATGGTACGCCTTTTATTGAGGGGCATATCCTTGATGATCCCACCGAAAAGGCCATAGGGAAAATTGCTTTGGGCCACTCCTGAGGGCTTTTGGGCCCAAATATTGTAGGAGGCCCCCAAGTAGAATTGATCTTCTAGGTAGGTATCGTCAACCCCCTGGGAAAAGAGCCAGCCGCAACCCATAAAAAAGCACCATAGGATACCCCTCATGTTGGCCCCAATGTTTGGAAGTGGTTTAGACCTTTTCCCATTGGCCAAGAAATGGCTGTTTTGTATCAATCCAAAAAGTGTAAACCCCTTCATAAAAAAAACGCCCCAAATGTTTTTTGGGGCGTTTACCTATTTAACTTAAAAATTTAGTTCTTGAGATTATTAAAGGCATCTCCCTCATAGGTGGTATAGTTCACCTTTAGGGCATTTACCTTTCTCAACTCCTGCTTGATATCTGAAACCAAGCCCATATTGGCATTCTTATCCACTTTTAAGGAGGTGGTCAAGACATTCTGCAACTCCTGTGCCTTTTTCGCACGTTCCTGCAAAATATAGTCCCCCACATCCGAGGGATCAGCAAACTTATCATTCAACTGAATCTTGGGCTCCTTACCAAATGTACTGATGTATTGGGAAGAAGGGGCTCCCACATAAATGGTGATTACCCGATCTTTTTTCTCCAATCGCTTCGTTTCACTGGCATTGGGCAGGGTGTTCTCTACCATTAAGGTATTGTCCTTCATCACGGTCACTGTCATGAAGAAGAACAAAAGCATGAACACAATATCTGGCAATGAGGCCGTTGATACCGCTGGTAAATCTCCGTCTTTTTTCTTTGCGAATTTTGACATGGTATTCTTTTATTTGCTCCGAAAATCGGAATTAATTGGTTTCGGCCTCTGAAAGCTTCATCGGAAATAAATCCTGAATGCGCTTCACCTTTTCCTTGAGCTCTTCCTTGACCGATGCGTCGGTCTCAGGATTTAGGTACTGTGCTTCCATCTGGGTAAAATCAACCCCATATATCCGCTTGCATTCCCTATTCCTCAACTCATTGTAAGCCCCAACCAGTTCATTCTGTACGGTAATGTACGTCGCATACTTGGTCTCACGATCATTCTTTAAGGAAATAATCGCCTTATCAGGATTATCAGAGGACTCGGCGTCTTTCTTGCCCTGGCAGTAATTGCAGCTACCATCGCCCCCGTTATCCAAAAAGGCCATGGCCTTTTCACGTAAATCCTTGATTTCAATCAATTCCTCATCGGCCAACAATTGACCGTTCTTATTGATGTTCACCTGAAAGATATTCTTTTGCTTGATGACCACATTCTCATCGGGTGGCTCAATGGGCGGTAACATACGGTCCAAGCCTGCATCTGTCTCTATGGTGGTGGTCACCAAGAAAAAGATAAGCAGTAGGAACGCAATGTCGGCCATGGAACCGGCATTTACCTCAGGTGCACCTTTTCTTCTAGGCATATCTCCTATTTAATTATTTGGCTAAAACTTTCTTTAATCCGCCCCAGAACATCAATCCTACGGCCACAATAACCATTCCAAAGAATACGTTCAATAACATACCAATGGTCTTGACGGTACTGGTGGTTGTCTCAACACCTCTATTCGCCATAGTGTCCACAACAGCTTGTTCGTTGCTCGCCAGGGCATACCCCAAGGCTGCCAAAACTCCCAAGCCCACAATGATGAACAAGGCTTTTTTGAGTCCTCCGGGGGTTGTCAACATCTTTTTGAAGCCAAAGAACAGGGCCGTCACCGAAGCTACAATCAACAACAGCCACATAAGCGCGAACATAAGGCTGATTCCGGTACTGTTGATGGCTTCCGGATCGTCGCCATCGGGCATCATGAAAAAGCAGGCAATGGCTGCAATGACCCCGATTACGATCAATACTATTTTTATAATCCTATGCATGATTTGATAGTTTAAAGGTTAGACCAATCTTATTTTTTATGGGCAGCCAACATATCGATCAGCGATATGGACGAATCCTCCATATCGTTAACGATACTATCAATCTTAGCAATGATATAGTTGTAGAATATTTGAAGGATGATCGCTGTAATCAGACCAAATACCGTGGTCAAAAGTGCCACCTGGATATCTCCTGCAATCAACGAGGCACTCAAGTTACCTACGGCCGAAATTTTCTGGAAGGCCGCAATCATACCGATTACCGTACCCATGAACCCAAGCATAGGGGCAATGGCGATAAAGAGCGACAACCAAGAAACGTTTTTCTCCAATTGTCCCATCTGTACACCTCCATAGGCC
>JBFOLQ010000282.1:0-5583 GCA_040830145.1 Flavobacteriaceae bacterium
ATAATCCCTTATGCGATATTGGGCCATAGGGCCAAAGCCCGTATTTACCCCGTATATGATCTTGTTCTTGGAAAATTGGTCAAGAAACTCAAAACTCCTATCAACTACCTCGTAAATCTTGTCGTCAATGGTCAGGGGCTGGTCTTTGAAAATAACCTCATAAAACTCTGCTATCCCTAACGTTCCTCTTAATTTGGGCATTTATGGTTAAATCTATTTCGCGGGGGGAAATATATTAAATAAAGTTCTTAATTTGGGCTACTTATCCCACAAGAATCCATCAATTCATCAATCGATTCAATTATGGCCCAAATAAACCTTGATGTACTTATTATAGGTGCCGGACCTTCGGGTTGCGTGGCTGCCTCATACCTGCATAACCAAGGCTTCGCCGTAAAAGTAGTGGAAAAGAACCAATTTCCAAGATTTGTCATCGGGGAAAGCCTATTGCCCAGGTGTATGGACCATTTAGAAGAAACAGGACTACTGGAGCCTTTAACCCAAATGGACTTTGAAATAAAAAAAGGGGCCCGGTTTCTAAAAAATGGGGTGGTATGTCATTTTGACTTTAGTAAAAAACACACTAAGGGATGGGATTGGACCTGGCAAGTGCCGCGAGCCGATTTTGATAAAGTATTGACCGATACCCTACAGGAAAGAGGCGTGAACATCGCCTTCGGATGTACGGTAACTGATGTTGCTTTCAACAATGAGGGCTGTACCACTACCCTTCAAGACGAGAATGGTGATGGGCGCCAGGTACTATCAAAATATATTATTGACTGCAGTGGGTATGGAAGGGTACTTCCCAGGTTATTACAGCTGGATATGCAACCACATGACCATGATTCTACGTCTGTATTCACCCATGTGATCGACTCAAAAAGGCCTCCAGGGGAAGAGGGTACCCTTATTACGTTTGATATTGTTCGGGATGATACTTGGCTATGGGTCATTCCCTTTTCCAATGGGAATACCAGCATTGGTTTTGTGGGCCCTTCCCATTTCCTGGAATCGTACGAAGGGTCTTCTGAAGAAATGCTACGGAATCTTATGGAGCTATCGGACCATTATGTTGACCGTTTTGATGGGGTGTCTTTTTTGTTTGAACCCAAACAGATAAAAAATTATACCCAATCGGTCAACCAAATGTATGGGCCTCGGTATGCCATCACTGGAAATAGTGCTGGATTCCTAGATCCCGTTTTTTCCTCGGGTGTGACCTTTGCCACTGAGTCGGGGCTTTTGGCAGCTAAATTGTTTTCCAAGGAATTACGGGGTGAAAAAGTAGATTGGGAAGTTGAATATGCACAATACATGAACCAAGGGATTGATGTGTTCTCAACCTATGTTAAGGAATGGTATACCGTAAACCTACAGAAACTATTTTTTCATCGTCCAGAAAATCCTGACATCAAAAGGCAAATATGTGCCGTACTGGCCGGCTATGTTTGGGATCGCACCAATCCTTTTGTAAAGAACCACCATCGCTTGATAAAAACAGTGGCAAAGGTCATTGAGTTAGAGGAAGAATCGCATCTAGGTCAATCTAGTTCCTGATCCAATCTTAACAGTGTACGAAGAAGAACGTTTGCCCCATTGGCCATATCCTTGGCCGATGTGAATTCATCAGGGGAATGGCTTATCCCATCTTTACTGGGCACAAAAATCATCCCAGTAGGAGCTATTCTAGACATGTCTTGGGCATCATGGCCCGCGCCACTTTGCATCTTCTTGTAAGACAGCCCTAGGGCCTTGGAAGATTCAGCAATAGTCTCCTGTACCATAGAATCTGTTAAAGCCGGGTCAGCTGTGGCATCCAATCTTTTAAAGGTAATACCCACATTGGAATCAGTGGCAATCTTTTCCCCTTCTTTTTTGATGGCCATGAACAGCTTGTCAATGGTTGTTAGGGAAAGATCGCGAATTTCAAGGCTTACCGTTACACTCCCTGGGATAACATTGGGGGCACCAGGTTCTGCACTTATACGGCCGACAGTGCCTACTTGGCGACCAGGAAAGCTATTGGTAATCCCATTTACGGCCACGATGAACTTGGCGGCTGCCAGAAGGGCATCTTGTCTTTGGTCCATGGGGGTGGTACCTGCATGGTTGGCATACCCTGTAAATGTAACATCCCACCATCGTAATCCCACAATTCCCTCAACGATTCCAATGGGGATTTTTTCATTGTAAAGGATGGCCCCCTGCTCAATATGGAGCTCCACAAAGGCCGCGAGGTCTCCTGTATCCCTTTTCACCTCATGCAGACGGGTGGTATCCCCTCCTATACGATGTATGCCTTCCCCCATACTGTAGCCCGTACTGTTAACTACCTGCAATGCTTCTTTTCCCAACGTACCTGCCAGGGCACGGCTTCCCATGACCCCTCCTTCCTCATTGGCAAAGACAATGACCTGAAAAGGGTGTTTGGTCATGATCTTGTCCTCATTTAGAACCTCAATAACCTCCAATGCGGCCATAGCACCCAAACAACCATCATAATCGCCTCCATTGGGCACACGGTCAATATGGGATCCAAAAGCAATGGGTTTGGCATGCCTATTATTACCAGGCCTTGTTGCAATAATGTTTCCTGCATGGTCAATATGCACATTGCACCCCATGTTCCCAAGGGATGTTATGACCCACTCCCTGGCTGCTATGTCAGCATCACTAAAGGCCACCCGTTCTGTTGTACCATTGGCTTGCTTGCCGAATTGGGATAGGTCCACGATTCTTTTTTCAAGTCGATTCTGGTTCACCTGCAAGGTTTGGGCTTCCATTCTTCCCAATACCAAAAGAATCCATAACGAAAATAGGATACGCATTTGCATGTTTTCATTTTTGGGGAAAGTAATAAAAATTAAGTATGCCCCCTTGTAGCTATCTTGTGCGATGTACTTTGACCCGAACTGATTTACTAATGGGCGTGCCGCTTCCCTCCGCCACTTGGTCAATGGGCACCAACGGATTGGTCTCTGGGAAATATGCCGCTACATTTCCCCTTGGGATATTATAGGGCACAACCAAAAAATTGAGGGCCTCACGTACCTGGCCCGCATACGTGCTGGTCAGATGTACCACATCACGTTTTTTTAAGCCCCGTTCTGCCATATCATGTGTATTCATGAATACCACCCTACGTTCATTGTGGATGCCCCTGTATCGGTCGTTGAGCCCATAAATAGTAGTGTTGAACTGGTCATGTGACCTGATGGTCATTAGCATCAACTCTTCCTTTTCCATACGGTGGTTTGGCACCGGGTTAATGGTCAGTAAGGCCCTGCCGTTCGGCAAATTTGAAAAATCACCCATACGGGCATTGTTGGGCAGGTAATACCCTTTACCCTTACTTCGCTCCGTAGTACGATCAAATCCTTTGGCCACCTTGTCAATATACGCCCTGATCAAATCATAATCATTGCCCAATGATAGCCAATCCACCGGATGTTTTCCTTGAAAATAAGCATGGGCCATACGACCAATAATCTCGGGTTCACTCATCAACCCATTGGATGTGGGTCTAAGCAATCCCTTTGATTGTCTTACCCTGCCCATACTACTTTCCATGGTCATGGTACGTAGTTTTCCTTCCTTTTCATCCTTTTCCGACCTTCCCAAAGTAGGCAGTATCAAAGCTGTTTTCCCAGTGACCAAATGACTTCGGTTGAGCTTGGTACTCACCTGTACCGTCAGTTCACAGCGTTGTAAAGCTTGGGCAGTATAAAATGTATCGGGTGCCGCCATCAAAAAGTTGCCCCCCAAACATATGAATACTTTCGCCTTACCACCGTGCATCGCTTGAATGGCCCCAACCGTATCCACTCCTTCTTTTTGGGGAGGTTCAAATCCTAAATTCTCCTTGATGCGCTGATTAAGGCCTTTGTCCACAAAGTGCATGATCCCCACACTGCGATCTCCCTGTACGTTGCTATGTCCCCGTACCGGACATGTCCCCGCTCCGCGCTTTCCAATGGCTCCCTTCAGTAAAAGGAGGTTTATGTATTCACGGATGGTGGCCACCCCATTCTGGTGCTGGGTGAGCCCCATAGCCCAGCATACAATAATTTTTGAACTGCTGGCAAGCCATTCCACAGCCTGGTCAATAGCTACTTCTGGAATACCACATTGCTGTAACAATGCCTCATGGGAATGCTGATCCAAATCGGCCATCAATTCCTCAAGGCCTTGTACCTTTTTAGTAAGAAAGGCATGGTCAAATACATGGCCCTTTCCTTCATCAAGTGCCTTTAACTTCTTTACTATGAGTTTCAGTAGGGGGATATCTTGATTGATAGGGACCTGTAAATGTAAATCGGTAAGATGTTCCCCTCCAGCCAATAGCCCCTTTGCGGTCTTAGGATTTCGGAAGGCCACCAGTCCTGCCTCTTCCAACGGGTTTATGGAAATAATCTTTCCTCCATTTTCCTTACACTTCTCCAGGGCCGCCAACATACGGGGATGGTTGGTCCCAGGGTTTTGTCCTGCCACAATAATAACCTCAGCTTCATGAAGGTCTTCCAGGGTAACTGAGCCCTTGCCAATCCCCAAGGTCTCTCCCAAGGCCTTGCCACTGCTCTCATGGCACATATTGGAACAATCGGGCATATTATTGGTTCCCAAGGCCCGCGCAAACATTCCATAGAGAAAGGCCGCTTCATTGCTGGATCGCCCCGAGGTATAAAAAATAGCTTCGTCCGGATGGTCAAGTTTGCGTAACGTATCACCCAACACATCAAAGGCGTTCTCCCATGAAATAGGTTCGTAGTGGTGTTTTCCAGGACGTAACACCAAGGGCTCTACCAATCTTCCAAACCTATTCAATTCAAAGTCCGTCAACTGGGAAAGTGCCTCCACGGAATGTTGGGCAAAAAAGTTAGCCCCTATTTTTTGGGTCGTTGCCTCGTCTGCCAAGGCCTTGGCCCCATTTTCACAGTATTCGGCAATCTTGGACGGATGTTCGGGATCTGGCCAAGCACAACTTGGACAATCGAAGCCCTGTTGTTGGTTCATTTTACCTAGGGAACGCATGGCACGCACGACACCCATTTCCCTAAAAGCATGTCTCATGGCATGTTGAATCCCTGCAAGCCCAGCAGCATACCGCTCGGGATGCTGTAGCTTGATTCCCGTAAATGAGGTGTCCCCTGTAATGGATACCTTTCTCTTAAATTCCAAAGCCATGTTTAAAGATAGGCTTTCGTAAGGGCAATGCCAAGAGGTTCTCCATACCTCTTTAGGTTTTACACATTTATTTCCATCGTTGTCCTGTAAAAGGAAAAAGACCGCTCCGCTTCAAGAATCAAGAGAACCGACTATTTTTCAATAGTATAAAAATCAATGGTTTGCAGAAAGTGCGTTTTGGGGATTTCAAGGTCGTGGGCCAAATAAAAAAGCAGGCCCTAGACCAAAACAACCCTGTTCGTTGATAGGAAATACTGGTCTGGAGGTGACCCCCATGTTTTTGTAGGATACTACTGATTTATTTCAGTGATTTCTTGATAATGGTCTTGGCCAAGGTTTTTCCGTTTTTGGCATAGCCCTCACCAATGCGGTTTTGGTTGTTAAAGCTACTTCCCC
>JBFOLQ010000283.1:0-2542 GCA_040830145.1 Flavobacteriaceae bacterium
AAGATCATAGGCGGCTTTGATGGTTTTGGCTCCTTCAATATAGGACAGGTGGTACCCGAGTTCTTTGCCAATATCAAGGCCATGGAGGCCAACGGGGCCATCAAGATCCGATCTACCCCCAAGCTTTCCACCCTAAATGGCCATAGGGCCTTTCTCTCCATAGGCGAGACCACCTATTACGTAGTGACCAACCAAAATTTCTATGGCACCCAAAACCCCCAGACGTCAGAGATACGCAACTACCAGCCCATTGATGCCGAGTTGGCCGTGAGTATCAAGCCCTTGGTATCGGGTGATGGGCAGGTGACCCTGGATATCAATGTGATCCAATCTGATTTTAGCAGTGAACGTATAGAAAAAGATGCCCCTCCGGGCCTTACCTCCAGGGAGTTTAGCTCCATCATACGCATGCAGAACCAGGATTTGGCCGTTTTGGGAGGGCTGGAGGAAAAAATAAAGAACGACAGTGGCAATGGTGTACCCCTTTTGGCCCGTATTCCTGTCATCAAATGGCTGTTCAGCCAGCGAAAACGTGAGGATAGCAAACAAAAATTGACCATTTTGATCAAACCCACCGTCATCCTATGATGGGTGTAGGGTGATGGAACCTGTGTCCCAAAAAAGACATGCTCAATACACTACGGACATATTTTAAGGAAGGCAAAAAATACAATGCCCTGGAAATCCATGAAGTGGATGGCCAAAGGCATTTTTTCTTGTTACGACTTGAAAAAAAACAAGGGGAATTGGTGGTGCTCCAGAAGGAAGCATTGTCCTCCTTGGACCAGGCTTCCAAAAACTTGGATAAAAAAGCGCCCCTTTTCTTGATTGTAAATACCGCGGCCGTATTGACCAAAATGGTGGGGACTTCCGGAAAGTCACAAATGGACACCATTGTAATGCAGGCTTTTCCAAACCTAGATCTCAACAATTTTTACTACCAGGTATCCCAGGCAACGACAAAGCCGATTGTGGCCCTTTGCAAAAAAGAGGCCCTGGATACCCTACTGGGGGAATTGAGGGAATCAGGGATCGTGGTTTCCGACATTGGCCTGGGAATGGCTGCCCTGGAGCATGTAACACCCTATTTGGAAAGGAATGCCATTACCTGCAATAGCCAACGCCTACAATTGGATGAGGGTCATATTATTGCCATGGGCCAAGCGGAAAACCAAGAAGTGGAAGCACTGAACATCAACGGACTCAACTTGCCCAGTACCCATTTGAATGCCTTTGGGGCCGTTTTGGGTCATATGGGGCATGTGGCACCCCTCACCAATTTCACCGATTTGACCCAGCAGCTGCAATCGCAGTTTAAAAATGCCCGGATATTCCATATGGGACTGCGTATGGCCCTAGGGTTCTTTGTGGTTCTATTATTGGCCAACTTTCTGACCTATGACCATTATAGGGAAAAGGTCAGTGAAATGGGGACCTTGCTGAATGCCTCCAATTCCCAAAAGGAGGAGGTGGCCCGCCTTACCGAAATGGTGAAAAGAAAGGAAGAGCGCCTACAGACCTTGAGTGCTTCCTCAAACTCGCGATCCACACAGATTTTGGACCGATTGGCACTGACCGTTCCTACATCTGTCCTATTGGGTTCGGTGCAATACCAGCCCCTGATCAAAAAGGTGATGGAAAAGAAACCGGTACTGACTTTGGAGCGTACCCTCTTGGTCACGGGCACGTCCCGGGACATGGACGATTTCTCCCTATGGGTAGAAAACCTTGAAAATGAAGATTGGGTGCAGACCGTGGAAACCTTGGATTATGACTATTTGACCAAGGAAGTATCCCAATTCACCCTGGAAATTGAATTTTATGCAACTGGACAAGAAAAATAAACTACTGTTAGTGGGAGTGTTGCTCTTGGCCTTTGCGAGCTACAAACTGGCCTTGGAGAAAACCCTGATGCTCAAAAACGAGACCCAACGCCTAACGACCCAAGTGGAGCAGTTTAAGGACGTTCCCAACAAATTGGCCATGCTCAACCAAAAAAATGACCATTTTGATTCTGTTTTGGGCGGAATGGATATGGTGGATACCTCTGTACAAAATAACCTACTGCGAACTTTAAACCAGGAATCCTCCAGGCACAAGGTGTCCGTCATTGACTTTAACAAGCCCCATGTATACCAATTGGGGGATAATGAACTCAACACGTATAGTTTTAAGATCCAGGGGGATTTTGTCAATGTGTTGAAGGTGTTGCACCTGTTGGAAAACAAGGGCAATTTTGGGGAGATCATCCATGTGGGACTTGAGAAGAAAAAAGATTACAGGACTAAGGTTCAGCGATTGGAGGCAGAGGTATTGTTACAGATGGTCCGATAATCCGCAAATACAAGAATCGGTACGTACCCAACAAATCCGCGTTTCCACTTCATGGATTCCTTTCAAGGTTTTGCACAGCACCGGGGGTAAGGAAGGTATGGCCGGAAAAACCCTATTGGTCCCCATCCTCACTTTTCCAGTTGCTCCAACATTTTTTTGGCATTGCCATTGTTGGGGTTGAGCGCAAGGGATTTTTGGTAATTGGCGA
>JBFOLQ010000284.1:0-5388 GCA_040830145.1 Flavobacteriaceae bacterium
ACCTATTGATAAAATCCCGTTCTGATTTGGCTCTACATGCAGCTCTGTAATTAGCTCCTACGGAGCTTGAACTTCGAATCAGTTGCCGAACCCAAGCATCAAACTCCCTTGATCTGGGGAGGTTCTTACACAGTATCTAACATTGATACGCGAAATCTTGCGTTCGTTTTTTTAAATCTGACATGGTGGCCTATTAAATCTGTTTACTAACATATACCTATTCCACATTCATCATTCGTCATTCGTCATTTATCATTCGTCATTCAAGATGTTTAAATCTACCCCCTCATAAAATCCCAAGGGTGCATCGTTCAGCATTTTGACCCAGAAAGCTATTTGCCCTGTGTGGTATGAAAAATGTTCCACCACATGTATGATGTTGCCAATCCCTGAAAAATCAAACCCCTGTACTTTTTTATGTGCCAGGTGCCTATCAATCGAAATAGTTTGAAATGCTTCCTTTGCCCTCCTCACCGTGTTGGTAAGTTCTTGGAGCAATTCAGCCTTTGAATAACCTCCCTCAACCGAAAATTCACTATCCCGATCGCGTTCATCCGGTTGTTCGTACAAGGACACAATACCGTATTGGGTTATATTGCCGCAGAGGTGTAAAATCAAGTTTCCTATACTGTTTAAAGAGGTATTGGGCCGTTGCCAAAGCTGTTTCCCATCTATCTTTTCCAGTGCCATACGGACCATGCGAAGACTCTCGTCCATTCTATAGCATGCATTGGCAACGTATTCGTCCTTAAATTTTTCAAGATTGTCCATGTTCCAGTATATACTGTTCCAGTTGTTTCAACGAAATTCGATTTTCATAGATGGCTTTGCCTATAATGGCTCCTTCACAGCCCAGTTGGGCCAATTTGGGCAGTTCCCCAAAGGAGGAGATTCCCCCTGAGGCTATAAGCTTGCCATTACGTGTCTCCCCAAGGATTCGCTTATACAAATCAAATGAGGGGCCCTTGAGCATACCATCCTTGGAAATATCGGTGCAGATTATATACCGTATCCCTTCTTTCAAATACGCCGTAATGAATGGAATCAACTCCATATCCGATTCCTCCAGCCAACCAGAAATGGCAATTCGTTCATTTTTGGCATCCGCTCCCAGAATAATTTTTTCGGGCCCGTAGGTGCGTAGCCAATCCAAAAATAGATCCTTGTTCTTTACGGCTATACTCCCCCCTGTTATTTGGTTTGCCCCGTTATCAAAGGCAATCCTCACATCCTCGTTGGATTTGAGTCCACCCCCATAATCTACCTTTAAACTTGTTTTGGCCGTTATCTGTGCCAGTATTTTGTGGTTGATGATATGATGTGACCGGGCTCCGTCCAAATCTACCAAATGGAGGTATTGAATGCCATGTGCCTCGTATTGTTTGGCCACTTCCAGTGGGTTTTCACTATATATTTTCTGGGTGTTGTAGTCCCCCTTTGAAAGGCGCACACACTTACCATCTATAATGTCTATTGCAGGAATCAATCTCATGGGGAGTATTTAGTATAAAGTGATACGTTCAAAATATTGAGTGCCAGCTATGGAGTTTGTCCCATTCTTTTTTGAGTTTCTCCCTGCTCCTTCAGCGATGTTGAAAGGTATGGAAACAGAGCTGAGTTTCACTTGGGGGACTGGGCCATATTTCCCATCGTCCAAAACAAATGCAATTCGTTTATATACTTTCTCTACCATAAGCATTGCTTTTTTCAAATTATCAAATCATCATACGTATTCATACTTGATACTTTCTACGTATAACTTTGTACTTCCCATAGATCCATTGGAATCAATCCAATTGGGCTCGGTCCTTAGCCATCCACAGCGATGAGTCCCCAATTTTTTTAAATCCAAACGGACCATAAAATAGATGGGCGTCCTTGGTCTTCAAGGCAATGGTCAATACATTTTCAATAACCGGATGCCCCATGATATATTCCATTAACATCTTCCCCAATCCTTTGCCTTTATAAGGGTCAAATACAAGAACATCCATGATATAGGCGAAAGCGACCTTATCGGTCAGTACACGGGCGAACCCTACTTGTTCCCCATCCGTTGCGTAGATTCCGAAACACATGGAATTTTCAATGGTCGTCCGTGTCATTTCCATATCACGATACCCTCCCCAGTACGAATCCTTAATGGTCCCATGGATTTTGGGGATGTCCAATTTGTCCTTATCCGTTGAGATGTGGAATTCATTTTTCATACACTGTCCAAAAAGTTCCTTAAGATCGTTTCTCCGTATACACCCGATTTTTCAGGGTGAAACTGTACCCCGTAAAAATTATTCTTTTGTAAGGCGGCACTGTATTCCACCCCATATGAACAGCTCGCTATGGTCTCTTGGCCCATGGGCGCATAATAGCTATGTACCATATAGATGTAGTCACCCTGGATACCCCTAAACAAGTCTGACCGTAGGTTCTCAATCCTGTTCCACCCCATTTGTGGAACCTTTACGCCATCGGTAAACTTACGTACCTGTGCATCAAAAATGCCCAGGCCGTCCGTATTGCCCTCTTCCGTATGCCGGCACAGAAGCTGCATACCCAGACAAATACCCAAAACTGGCTGTTCTAACTGTGGAATCAAGGTATGTAGACCACTCTGCCTCAATTTTTCCATGGCACTTGCCGCCTCTCCCACTCCTGGGAAAACGACCCGATCCGCGGCCTTGATTCTTTGTGGATCGTCACTTAGTACGGCCGTAATTCCCAATCGCTGGAACGCAAACCGGATGCTTTGGATGTTTCCCGCACCATAATCAATGATAACCAAGTCTCCGGTCCTTGAAGGGGAAGTTTCTTCAGTGGGCAGAACGTCCTTGTTCCTATTTTCCTTTTTCATCTTTCATTCACTTTACACAGTAGGGTGGTTCGTGTGTTCGTTCATTGTTGTTGGTTGTCGGCAGTACCATATTGCAAGTTTGTACTTCCCACTTCATACTTCTCATAGCATTCCCTTTGTGGAGGGCAGCACCATTTTTTCCGTATCCCTTTTTACCGCCATCTTAATGGCCTTGGCAAATGCCTTGAATATGGCCTCAATCTTATGGTGTTCATTGGTGCCCTCTGCCTTGATGTTCAGATTGGCCTTGGCCCCATCAGAGAATGACTTAAAGAAATGCATAAACATCTCGGTAGGCATCTCCCCAATTTTTTCCCGTTTAAAATCGGCTTCCCATACCAACCAATTGCGTCCCCCAAAATCCAAGGCCACTTGAGCCAGGCAATCATCCATGGGCAAACTAAACCCATAGCGTTCCATACCCAACTTATTACCTAAGGCCTCCTGAAATACTTCTCCCAAGGTAATGGCCGTATCTTCAATGGTATGGTGCTCGTCCACCTCCAAGTCCCCGCTGACCTTTATCTCCAAATCCATTTGCCCATGGCGCGCCAATTGGTCCAGCATATGATCAAAAAATGCCACTCCTGTCGTAATATTGCTCTTCCCGGTACCATCCAGATTCAAATGCATCAATACATCGGTCTCTTTTGTCTTCCGATGGATCATGGCCACTCTATCCCCCAATCCCAAAAAGCGGTATATCTGCTCCCAATCATTGGTTTCCAAAGCAATTACAGTCTCAAGCTCTGACCTTTTTACGGTAATCTCATCAGTACCCAAGTGGGTATTATCGTTTATATAAATCGCCTTTGCCCCCAAATTCTTGGCCAGTTCCACATCTGTCAGACGGTCCCCAATGACGAATGAACCCGTTAAATCGTACGCATCTGAAAAATAATGCTGTAACATGCCTGTTCCGGGCTTACGGGTGTTGGCATTTTCATGGGGGAAAGTTCTATCGATCATCACCTCGGAAAATCGGATTCCCTCATTTTCAAAGGACGTAAGAATGAAATTATGGACGGGCCAAAAGGTTGCCTCGGGAAAGGCATCCGTTCCCAGTCCGTCTTGATTGGTGATCATGACCAGTTCAAAATTGAGTTCCTTGGCGATTTTACCCAAATAGGTAAAAACCTTGGGGTAAAAAATCATTTTTTCAAAGGCATCTATCTGTTCATCTACCGTTTCCTTGATCAAGGTGCCATCCCGGTCTATAAAAAGTACTCTCTTTTTCACACAAAAAAACTTATATTAAATAATTGACTTATAAATCCAAATCAAAAAGACGTAAGACATAAGACGCAAAATATGTCTATCCTCTCTTTTCCATCCTCTTGACTCTCTATATTCATCCCCTTTTATGACGGACTCCTCTAACATAAATTTACACCGTAATGGGGGTTTCATTGTTCAGATATCCTTTAATACGTTTATCAATCTTTCATTTTCCTGTTGGGTACCCACTGTGAACCGCAGCGTGTTTTCACATAGGGGCTGACCACTTCTATTCCTAACAATGATTCCCATCTCTAAAAGTTGGGCATATCTTTTGTTGGCATCATCCACTTTGACCAACACAAAATTTGCATCTGTCCTGTATACTTTTTCAACAAAGCCAATGGTCTCAATGGCATTAAGCAGAATCTCCCTCCCTGCTATGATGGACCCTATTTCCCTTTCCACGGTAGCGGTATCCCGTATCCGTTGCAATGCTTTGCCCTGGGTGAGTTGGTTCACATTATAGGGGGGCTTTATCTTTTTCAGAATGGAAATGATAGGAGGTGAAGCGTAGCAAATCCCAAGTCGAATCCCAGCCATTCCATACGCCTTTGAAAGGGTTTGGGTCACCAGTAAATTTGGGAACTCCCCCAATCGTTCCAGCCAACTATTGTGATTTGAAAAATCAATGTACGCCTCATCAATAACCACCAAGCCTTTAAAATGCTCCAATAGTCTTTCTACCTTTGCTTCAGGGAAACTATTTCCCGTAGGATTATTGGGGGTACACATGAACAACAGCTTGGAAGTATCATTGGCCGTATCCAATATTTTATCCACATCGGGTTCGTAATCATGGGTCAGCCATACTTCTCTATTTTGTACATCATTGATGTTTGCCAATACCTTGTACATTCCATAAGTAGGTGGTAAGGTAATTATGTTGTCCACCTTTGGTTCGCAGAACGCCCTAAAGATCAAGTCTAAAATCTCATCACTACCATTTCCGAGAAGAATGGAATCTTCCGAAACTTTTTTAATGTTGGCCAACTCCTTTTTAAGTGTCCCCTGATGGGGGTCTGGGTATCGGTTCACCCCATTTTCATGTGGATTTTCATTGGCATCCAAAAAAATCAAATCAAGGGCCCGATCGCCACTAAACTCATCCCGAGCCGAAGAATAGGGCATAAGGTTTTTGACATTGTCCCTAACCAAATTTTGTACATTAAAACTATTGTCCATGTAACTTCTATTATCGAAGTGATTTAAACTTTTCAATTGACCTCACCATCCTTCAACTTCTCCAACCGTAGCGT